>JAYSYV010000138.1:0-7302 GCA_043727245.1 Chloroflexota bacterium
AATTTAACTCATAGGACTGATTCAGCCAATTTTATTATCCCTTACTTTGCCTGGTAAAGAATAAAACCAGCCCTTACACTGATATAGATTTACCCAAGAGAAACATCGCTCTATCATTTAAACCGTTAAATCCCGGTTTCGTTTTAGCCAGGAGGGACTTAATAGTTAGAAATAACAAAACTAAGCTCCAGGAAGAGATGGTTAGTCTTTGATATAAGCAAAACCTAGAGCAATCAGTGGACCAGGAGCCAGAAAAGGTAAATTTAATAACCTTAAATAGGAAGGATTGGTTAGACGTGACAACGCCTGACCGGCCAGGGGCAATTCGGTGATACCTCTTTACAGTTACGATCCTTATATCTTAATTCTTTCACAAAGTTATACACAACTTTAACACATTTATTTAGCCTGGGATTAACTATAGGTTTGTATTTTGCTTTAAAAATTAGGTGTACTACTTTCAAAACAGTAGACCGAATTTTCTAAAGGCTGAACCGGGTTATTTTATTGTAGTTAAACAGCCGGTCCTTAAGTATTTTCAGGTTTAGTTTGCCTATTAAGTTGCGACAATTGGAAGTCAAGTCGCCAGGCTTTGAAGTAGTAATTAGTGAAGTGATGATAATTAATAAGCAGAAGAAAATGGAGAAGGGATTGCTGTAAAAGCTTAGTTCGCGGTCTTCAATCAGAACCGAGAAGCGAACCTTACTTAATTTATTCTGAATGGCTAACGATTATGGAGATATTTCATGCAAGATTTTGCTTTTAACACCAGGCGGAAGTTTGTCAAAGTGGCCGGAGCGGGCATGCTAGCGCTACCTTTGGCCGGAGTATTACAATCACAAGCAGTTCTAGCGGCATCCCCAGGTTCGAATGCATTCGTGGCCCAGTCTGCCTTAAATTCGGTTAGTGCCGCGAACACCCCTGACCCACAGATGCAGGCGGTCCTGGATGAACTGTCCGCCTTTAACGCACCACCGCTTGAAACTACTATCCCGGATATAGCCCGCCAGCTTCCGAGTGCAACTAATGCCGCCATGGCCGTACTTTCCAAGCAGAATAAGCCTACGGTTGAGCCGGTAGCACGGGTAGAACACCGTATTTTCCAGGGTCCGGCCAGTCCCCTGGTAGTACGCATCTATACTCCAGCCGGTTCCGGGCCGTTCCCGGTGATTGTATACTTCCACGGTGGGGGTTGGATTATCGCCAATCTCGATACCTACGATCCTTCCTGTCGGGGACTTACCAATGCCGCCAAGGCTATCGTAGTCTCGGTAGCGTACCGGCAAGCGCCTGAATACAAGTTTCCGGCAGCACCGGACGATTCTTTTGCCGCCTACAAATGGGTTCTGGCTAATGCGGCTTCGTTCAACGGCGACCCAAACCGCGTTGCCGTGGCCGGGGAAAGCGCCGGTGGTAATCTGGCAGCTGTTACTTCAATTATGGCTCGGGACGGTGGTGTCAAACTACCAGTTTTCCAGTTATTGGTGTACCCGGTGACCGATTTTTCTAAAGAATATGCTTCTTACCAGGAATTCGCCAATGCCAAACCCCTTAATACTGGCGGACTCAAGTGGTTTGGTATTTACTATTTGCGAAGTGATGCCGATAAAACCAATCCGCACGCTTCAGTCCTGCTTACCCCTAACCTGAAAGGTTTGCCTCCGACCTGGCTGGTAACGGCTGAAATAGACCCTTTACGCGACCAGGGAGAAGACTTTAAGACCTTACTGATTGGGGCCGGAAATAAAGTGGGTGGCGCTCGTTATACTGGTGTAACTCATGAATTCTTCGGTATGGGCGCAGCCGTTGACACGGCCAAGAAAGCTTTAGCGGAAGCGGCCTTTCAGTTGAAGGTGGCCTTTGGAACGGCATAAAAACCCGACAAACGCTGGTTATAGTTTCAGGATTTAGCCCAGGAGAAAATCTTTACTTCGGGGCTAAGATCCAAAATAAAACAAGAGCCAAGATTCCTCGAGGGATTTTGGCTCTTGTTATATTAATACTGGCAAGCAGTTCATAAGCAGCGCGAGGCTAATCGCTTCGCAGCCTATCGCGCAACCTGACTTTTTCTACCACTGAAAGGTTCGAGGCTAACTGGTTGCAGATTTCATGGGCCAGAGCCAGGTTGTCGAAATGGTTACTCCCACCCGACACCCTGGACAGAATATGCTCGACGGTAATTTTTTCTTCACCAAGTTCTAGGCCGCAAAAGAAACACTCGTTTCCATCACGCTCCTCTAAAGCTGCTACTTTCCAGCTTAAACTTTTTCGGTTTTTAGCCGGGAGAGCTACCTTCCAGGGACCATCTACAAGAAAGGCTTGCCAGGCCAGGGTGGCGAGCGGGTTCATTGCAGTTACGATGTCCGCTTTATTTGCATATACCAGGCCCACCTGTCCTTTGGTCCCTGAAAATCTTATCACTTCACCTTGATTCTTAGGAGGCAGCAATTGAGCGCCCCGAAATTCCAGCCAATCCTTAAATTCCTCCAGGCTTTCCTTCTCCAGCATAGTCCTTCCCTGGATCACTAACAATTACTCAGTAAGCTTTATTATCGTTTAGAGTTTGTTATGATTTAATCAACAAAATTTACTTCCGGTAGTTACACAACTGGCAGGCTGTTACCGGAAAGCGCAAGCGTTCTTACAAAATATAACCGTTAAGGGCTGGTTTCTACAAACTTTTGGATTTGTGGCTATAGAGATTGAGAAGGTTTTATAAGCTTTTAGGGTGGCTCCAGGATACGCAAAGAAAGCCTTGATTAGCTTCAACGTGCATTACCTTTTGTACTTCCGAATATCAAAAATTCTGCCATCCTCAAATTGTAGCAAAAGTTTACCGACTGAGGGTGCAATCAAATTCGCTCATCTTTATCACCTGTTGTTAAACTATCACTCCAGGTTACAGTTGCAGGCAAGTCAGTTGGTGGCCTGGACTAACTATCAGCGTACGAGCCACCACTGTGGCGGGCCAGGGTGCAACCGCTGGGACCAGTGAACCGAAGTTACCTGGCGGAGTCCAGCAAAGACTACAATCGTCTTAATGCGGGTAGTTACTACAAATATAAGTGAAATTCACTTTGATTGAGAGTATGGTAAAAAATGATTGATAAAGGTGAGCCTAAAGACGAGATTAAAGACGAAGGTCAGCTAGACCAGAATGCGGCTGATCAGAAGTTAAACTTCCCCCAAACCGTTTTTAGCGTTACAAAGGACACCATTTTTGGCTTTCTTGATGATGACTGCCTGGTGCTGGCGGGGGCAGTGGCTTATGCTGCTTTGCAGAGCATTATTCCCCTCGTGTTGGGTTTTATCGCGGTAGGCAGTCTGTTTTTGCAAGACCCTGAAACCAGACAGCATTTTATTAATGTACTTATAGCGACAGTTCCTTCGGAATTAAGCTCAATGCTTAAATTTGACGAGCTTATCAACAACTTTATCAACGGAGCGGGACTGGCCGGAGTAATTTCAGTTGTGATTTTGCTGTGGACTGGTAGCGGGGTCTTCGGGCAGCTTAAATACGCGGTCAATAAAGCTTTCAAGGTGGAAAAGGATTTGCGTAACCCGGTGTTACAGACCAGTATCCAGCTTTTAATGCTTCTAATTCTGGGCGGCCTGATGGTGCTGGCCTTCGCGGTAAATATCATCTTTGGGCTAATCTTTAATGTTAAAATCAGTGTCTTTGGTATATCACCCTACAGCTTCAGCTTTATTCTGCCAGTACTTTCTTATGCGATACCATTTGCCCTGGAAGCAGCGGTTTTTTCGTTTCTTTACAAGTTCAGCCCGGCGCGTAGAGGAGTGCGCTGGAAGCCGGTGGTGCTGGCCGGAGTAATTACGGCGGTTCTATTTGAACTACTCAAACTGCTGTTCGGTGTCTATACAGTCGTGTTTAACGCTGCCGGAAGTGCTGCCCGGACTTACGGAGCCATAGGCGGAATTTTTGTTTTCCTATTCTTTCTCTACCTTATGGCGGTAGTCATTCTGGTGGGAGCAGAACTGGCGGCCCGGTTGCATAATTTCCCCGAAGGACTGGCGATTGCTAGATCAAAGGAAGCGCTGGTCGAAATTCCCGCCAAGGAAATTCATCACGAGATGGTTCCAAATCGGTTTGCCTCAGCCGCGATAACGGCGGAAAACTCTGGGCAGCTTGCACCGAATAATGGGGGGATTTCCCCGGCTGACGCTAAAGGCGCTAGGGCACAACCTGCCAGGCCGGGTCTGGACGCGCCTTACTATAAAGGGGAGCATCCTCGATTGGAAGGGAAAGCGGCAAAGCCAGGCAAAGGCCGATTGGAGATGGTTACAGGTAGCATAGTGCTGGTGCTGGCGGCAATTATTGCTTTATTACTGCGACGAAAGCCGCCCACGAACGCTTGATGAAAATGAAGCCGTATAATCGGCCAGAAAGAGACAGGCTGCTAGTATGACAAACCCATCTGGAACACCTTACAACACTCTGGAAGGGCTAGTTAAAAACCTGCCGCCGAATTGGTCAGGGCGTGGGATTTATTTTAGACGAATTAAAACTAACTTTTGCCGTTTAGCAGGGTGTGGATTTTTTCCAGCAACCGTTCAAACTCGATTGGCTTAACATCGTAATCGTTGCAGCCGACTTCCAGGGCGCGTTCCCGGTCGCCGGACATGGCGTGAGCGGTCAGGGCAATAATTGGTATGGCGTGGGTATCTGAGCGGCTTTTGAGCAAGCGAGCGGCTTCCCAGCCGTCCATCACCGGCAGGCTCATGTCCAGCAGAATCAGGTCAGGCTGTTCGGCCACGGCCTTTTCGAGACCTTCGCCACCATCCACAGCAATAGCGACCTCAAAGCCGCGCCGTTCCAGCCGCCGGGAAAGCATATCCCGGTTCATCTCGTTATCTTCAACTAAAAGAATTTTTGCCATGGAGAGCCTAGCTGGTCCTGTTCCGTTTCTCTCATACAATATTTTAAGCAGTAAATGTGCTTCTATATTAAGCTAAAAAATCCCAATTTGTCCAGTGGCTAAACTTTATCGCCTGGCCCTGGTCTTTTCAGGCGGTTGCAACCGGAGCTAGTCTAAATAAAAGAAAACTAGTGTATTAGCGCCTGGGTTAGTTTTACTCTTACCTGATTACAGTCGCGTTGAGCTTGTTACCTGCTAAAAATGGCTCCTGACCACTGGCTACTTTGTATTTCCCCTGCAGCTACTAATACTGACTTTGACGGAAAAAGCCTTTTAAGGGTATAATCGGTAGTAAGCAACAGACAGTTTGAGTTACCCTTATACGGTAAATAACTAACCGGGAACTTATACCCTGGGATAAAACTGTGCCGAGTGGAGCAGAACAATAGCCATAGCTGGCCTGGGTTGATTTGGCATTTAGAGATCGTTCGAGTTGAGGTTAGAAAATTAGATGGGTACGTGCTTTAGTCGAAATTCGGACCGGCGTTCCCGGCGGTCTGATTTCAGGTTGCCAGCGCGGGGATTAGTTTTGGGCATAATCCTGGTGTTATTGGGGCTGGTCTGTAGCGTAACGACCCCGACCGAGGCGGCCCCCCAGAATCCGGTCGGTCTTAACGAAATAGCGAACGCTGTAGAAGCCCCGGCCAGCAACCAGTTTCGCTATGTTGAAAGCTCCACCCACGGTATAATCGGTCCGATTTTGCGGTTTTACACCCGGACCGGCGGGGAAGAACGCCACGGCAACCCTCTATCCGAACCGGTGCGGGTGAACAACCATTATATTCAGTACTTCGAGCGGAGCGCCCTGGAATTTTACCCGGAGTATACCGGGACCGGCACGGAAGTACGGTTTGCCAATTTAGGGCAACTGGTGGCCGAGGAAAGCAAAATAAACCTGCAACCGGCTGCCCCCTTTAGCAGCTCCACCAATGATTGGTATTTCTCGGAAAGCGGCCACAGCCTGAGCCAACCGTTCCTGACCTTCTGGCGCAATCAGGGCGACATGGCCGGGCTTGGTTTGCCCATCAGCGAGGAATTAACTGAAACCAGGCCGGATGGTATTCAACTGACTGTCCAATACTTTGAAAACGTCGAGCTACAGCGTCCGCTGGACAGTGCTAAAATCGAGGAAGTAACTATTGCCCCACTGGGAACGATACGGGCTAAACAACTGCTCAAACCGGCCCAACTGGCCCCGGTGGCTAAAGAACGTTTCAGCGCCCCCCGAAGTATAAAAATCCCGTCGTTGATGTTCCATTATGCCCGCGAGGTAGACCAGAAGTTAGACCCGCTTGGCTACGGCCTTTCGATCAAGCCGGCCAACTATTTGAAGTATCTGGACTGGATCAAGGATAACGGTTATAACACGGTCACGGTCAGTCAGGTTTACGACTATTTGCAGTACGGTATCTTGCTACCGGATAAGCCGGTCCAGTTCCGCTGGGACGATGGACATGATAATAACTGGTTCGTCTACCAGGAAATGAAAAAACGGGGCATGACGGCTACTTTTTACGTCATAACCCGGAAGCTAGAGCTGACACCGGCCCAATGGCAGCAGATTGACCAGGATGGTTTTGAGGTGGCAGCCCATACCCGGACCCATCCCGACTTGCGAGCGGTCAAAGACCTGACCGGGGAGATAGCCGGTTCTAAAAAAGACCTGGAAGCTATTTTAGGCCACCCGGTCCGCAACTTTGCTTACCCTTACGGTTATTACAACAACACGGTTAAACAGGTGGTGCGGGACAGCGGTTTTGAAATTGCGGTAACTACCCACGGCGGGTTTATGTGGACTTCCGATTTAAAGCTTGAAGAACCTACTGTCGGCGTGACCGGCAATGACAATCTTGAGTCTTTCATCTCGAAAGTCAAGCAGGGAATGGCAACCCAAATTACCAGCGATAGCCCTATAAAAGCCGCCGCCCCGACTACAGCCCCGGTTAAACCGACCGCCGTCCAAAAACCCGCGTCCCCGACTAGCCAAACGACCGCTAAACGTTAGGGTTATGGGGATACCGAGAGGCCCATGAGCGAATCGTTACCTCCTGATACAACTGAAGAAGAAGCCTTTCCGGCCCCCACGGCTCCGCCAGCAACCCGGCGCGGTCTGGCGGGCCTTCGTTATCTTACACGCTACCCGGCGGCCTGGCTGGTCGGGATCCCGGTCTTGCTGGCTTTGTTAGCCCTTTTAAGCAGTCTGTTTAGTCCTTTGCAGAGCAGCCAGTTGAAAGAAACTGCTCCGCTGGGCGGCGAAGGCCCGGCCAGCCTGAATTACCGGCTTAAAGTGGACCAGCCGCAACCTCAGAAGCTTATTTTGAAACTGGCCGGGACCGACCCGGTAAAAATCCGGCTGCTGGATGGC
>JAYSYV010000139.1:0-2360 GCA_043727245.1 Chloroflexota bacterium
ATACGTTCGTGAGTAGCCAGGGCCAGCTTGATCCGTTCAACCGCCCGGTCCATGTCTTTAATCAGGAAAGGGTCAGCCAGGGCAGCGTAGGTAGCCTTGAAATAATATTCAATCTGGGCCGGGGTAGTCAGGTGGCGGTTGTAAAGTAACTGGGCCGACAGGGGCGAATACCCGGCTTCGGCCAGTTCCTGCAAAAAATCAGCCGGAGCCGCCGGGCGTACCTGCCACAGGCGGTCAACCCGTTGGACGGGAGGCTTTTCAGTTCCGGCTGGCGAATTGTCAGTGAGCATAGTTTAAATCGGTAAACTGAGTAGAAAAGTGAAAAGCATGGTCGGGATAATCACCATCAGGATGGCCTTATTGAAGGTCAGCCCGGTGCTAAAGCGCACACCGATAGTATCAAGGGCGACCTGCCAGGCCAACAGCAACCATTGCAAAGCAATACCAAAATCGCCAATGGGTATAAAGAACAGGAAGGTGAAAAGCGTAACCACCCGGCTGAACCCGGCGACTGCAGCCAGCGATTTGAAGCTGATACGAGCTTCTTTGCGGTAGAGTAAACGGCCCGCGTAAAAGAGCGACAGGCTGAAAAAGAGCCAGCTAAGAATCAACAGGACATAACTGGAAAGAATCTCTATCACACCGGGGACCGGACGGAAAGCCGGGTCCAGCAAAATCTTCACCTGGTCGGGAGTTACTTTAGAAAGATTGTCGGCGATGCTCTGGATGCTGGTCAGGCGGCCAATCATCTGAAAAATAAGATAGACTGATGCAACGGCGATAACCGTCAGGAAAGCCTGCATAATCGGCATGGTGGCGGCAATCCGAGCCAACGCCCGTTGGGGCCGGATGATGGTTTGAACCATGTTTATCAATAGCGGCCTGGGCTGTTGCAGGACGTTATCGCAGTTTTCGCACTCTTTCAGGCCGATGGGGTTGAGCGCTCCGCAGTTTAAGCACATCACTTTATCACTGCTGATCTGTCGCTGGAAATGCTCGTAAATTCTACTCATTAATGGTTACATACCTTCTTTTCGTGAAACGTAAAACGTAGAACGTAAAACGTTGAATGTAGTTTGTTTAATCTGGCTGGATATTCTGATAGCAACAATCACTCTTACCCCTCAAACCGAGTCGTTATTCCTTACATATTCCCACATTTAACGTACTATGTTGCACGTTTATCTTACTATCGCCTTTTCAGGCAAATGTAGCCGTGAGTTGCCGGTATTTTTTGGATTTTAACGGAACAGGCTGGACTAGGGGAAATTATACCACATTTCTTCTTGATTATCGGAAGGGCTACATGGAAGACAATGTAGCCATTAGCCAGTGTTCAGTAGTCGGTGACAGGTAAATTCAGGGCCATAACCTGCCGCAAAACAGGTAAGAAGTGAGCTGTTTTCAGTATTATTAGTGGCGGAAAATAACTTAAATTCAAAGGTAATTTGCTCAAATTTGCTATGGCTTTGGTATTTAGAGAACTGGTACAACTCGTGCGAATCCCTGGACTCCTGGTGGCTGTTTTCTTGTTACAAAAAAAGACGATAATTGGGATAAAACCCCACTGGCTATTGAGAACTGACTGCGGGAAGGATAAAAAATAAGTGAACAAATTTCGGGGAGTTATACTGGATATTGATGGCACGCTGATAGATAGCAACGATGCCCACTCTCGCGCCTGGATAGATGCCCTGGCCGAAGCCGGGATTCAGGTGCAGTTTGAGAAAGTTCGGGCTCTGATTGGCATGGGCGGCGATAAATTATTGCCAGAGGTTAGCGGTATTGAAAAAGACTCGGAATTGGGTAAGCGCCTGAGCGAACGCCGCAGCCAGATTTTTAAGGGAAAATACCTGTCGCAGATCAAGCCCTTTCCGCAGGTGCGCGAACTGATTACGGCCTTCCAACAAAAAGGTATAAAGTTGCAAATTGCTACTTCCGCTCAGGAAAACGAGGTTGGAGATTTGCTCAAGGTCGCCGATGCCCTCGACATCGCCGACAAAAAGACTACTTCCGATGATGCCGAGAAGTCCAAGCCCGACCCCGATATTGTGGAAGCCGCTTTGGAGAAAATAGGTTTAGGCCCGAATGAGGTGGTAATGCTGGGCGATACTCCTTACGATGTCGAGGCTGCCGGAAAAGCCGGGGTAAAGTCTTTCGCCTTCCGTTGCGGTGGCTGGTGGAAGGATCCTGACTTCAAAGATGCGGCCATGATTTTCGATGGCCCGGCTGATTTGTTAGCTCATTTGGACGAATATTTTAAGCCAGCATAGAACGTAAAGCGTTGAACGTCCCAGGAACAAGAAAAATAAGACTTAAGCAGCAAGGTATTCTTTGTTACCTGCTCGGCGGTCAAGCCG
>JAYSYV010000140.1:0-2355 GCA_043727245.1 Chloroflexota bacterium
TTTGAAACCTATTCGACTTTTCTGGCCCGGCCAACTTTCTACCTGGAAGACCTGTTTGTCCTGCCGGAATACCGCAAACTCAGGGTCGGGTTGGCCCTGTTTAAAAATTGCGTGCGGCAGGCCCGGCAGCGCGAGTGTGGCCGAATGGAATGGCAGGTGCTGGACTGGAACGAGAACGCCATAAAGTTCTACGAGAGGTTGGGAGCGACACGGTTAAAAGAGTGGTTGCCTTACCGGCTGAGTATGTCAGACCTGGCCCAACTGGACGAAGAAACCCCGGCTTGACTCTACCCCGGACCTTTGCTAACCTGTAAGAGCTGAATTCGTTTGACCTTGACGGTTGAACGGTTGCCGGTGCGCCATTGACCGGCCTGTTCTGCTCGAAACTTTATTAGAAAATTTCCTACAGGAGAAAATTATGAGGCTAAGAGTAACCCGGCGCATCCGAACCGCTACTTCCGAACAGTGGACCCTGTTCGATGCCGACCGGCGGGATACCCAGGGAGACATGGAAAACATTGGGAAAATGGACCTGCACTACGACGAGGAGCTGGTCTATTGTACCCTTTTGCTCTGGAAAGAGTTTGTCGCCAACCTGGGCGATGAGACAGTCCAGGCGATTGTGGACGACCTGATGGACGAAGTAACCGCACCTATTGGCGTTCCAGCCCTGTACAGCCTGGACTTCTTCACCCCTAGCCTGGGCGACTACAAGTTCTTCACCAACGATGAAGACTTCGAAGAAGATGAGGACGAGGACGAAGATGTAGTGGTGGAGGAAGACGAAGATGACGAGGACGAGGAGGTAGAAGAGGATACCAAACCCGGCGGCAATGGCCGGGCCTCGACATGGCCGTAGTCTTTAATTCAGGAGCAGATAACCGAGGGTCAGGCTGGCCTGGTCCCCGGTCATAATTCGTTCCCCGCCCACCACGTTATAAATGCCGATTTCTACCCGGTAACGGCCTGGTATTAGACCGGCTGGTAAAGGCAGTCCATGCACGTCCTGAAAAGCGTCGCCGGGCTGCCATTTACTTGTAACGGCTTTGCCCTCCTGGGGTTCCAGGTCGCGCTGGGCCACAACCTTCCCCGCTTCATTGACCACGTGAATAAACAGCTTAATTGAGGCAGTCTGAGGGCGCAGCACTCGCCAGGTAAACCGTAAGTCCAGGTTCCGGCGGGCCGCTTCCCCGGCACTCAGGCGAATGATTTCGCCCGGCTCAACCGGGTTGGCGTTGGCCTGGCCGTTGAGCGAGGTACTGAGGCCAAAAGGAGTGAGCACCAGGCCATTATCAAAAATCCAGGGCCGCCGGACCGTTAAAGGCCGCACGCGGTACTGGTCGGCGTAATCAATGGTGGCCGTTTTAGTGGCGGCGCTGCCGATAAACTCGACCGATTGCGGGGTAAGCTGGGGCAAAGCCAGCACGCCATCCAATATGGCCCACCCGGCCCCAACCATACCTTCTACCACTAATGCCTGGGCGCGTTCCCGGTGAAAAAGCTCGGCGGTATCGAGCTGTTCCGGACTGCCACCCAACCCCTTACCCAGCAAAGCCGGGAAGCTCTGCCGGTCCATATCCAGGTTCAAATAGACCATATACCCGGCACTATCCACCATATATTTGCCACTGAAGGGCAACCGGGCCGGGTTCTGACCGGCCATAAAGTTGTAGCCGGGGTCAAAAGTCAGGATTTCTCCCGCCGAGTTTACGGCCTGCCCAACTGCCCGGTAGGTCCGGTCGTAGGTGGGCCGCTGGCTTTGCTGCCACTCAGCCAGTGCCAAAGGCCAGGCTAATAACGCCGCCAATATTACCGTTCCGGCTAAACCGCCCAGTTTCAGCTTGTTTGAAAATCTTCCGGCTTGAACCTGCAACTTTTTCTTATAAAAGAAGCGGCTACACCCGGCGAATACTCCTTGCCAATGCGAAGCCGAAAATAGACCGGCTCCCAACAGGGCCAGCGGCAGGGACCACTGGACATAGTACCAGGGGTGAAAAGATTTACTGAGCGTGAAGATAGCGATTAAAGGAAAACTCGCCAGGGCCGGTAGGAGCCAGCGGCCCTTACCTCGACCGCCCAGCACCAGCCAGACTGTCAGGAAAACGAAAGCCAGTCCACCTATAAATATCGTCAGGGCGTTGTCCGGGTAGTCGGCCAGGCGGCCAATCTGGTCTTTGCCCGCCCGCGTTTCGTCAGGCCGGAGAAGCTGGAAAAAGACCACCTGACGCAGGACTTCGCCCGGTCCACTCAGCAGCACAAAAGGCCCAAAGGCTACGACTGCCCCACCAACCAGTCCCGCCATATGCCAGGCCAGGTTGCGCCATTCTCTCCGGAAAACCAGATATACCACCAGGG
>JAYSYV010000141.1:0-7276 GCA_043727245.1 Chloroflexota bacterium
CCCGAATCGGTCGTAAAAGCGGCTTCGTCCAGCAGTTCGACCTGACCTTCTTTGCGGTTCAGGCTGACGCTGCGCTTTAAACTTTCCAGCCCGGCTTCAGCCGGATAAGCTTCTTTGAGTTCAAGCGTAATCTGGTCTTTTTCCGCGCCCGCCCCGTGGTCAAGTAAGCTGGCCCGGTGCTGCGGCCCGTACAATTGGACCCTGCCATTTACCACCGGCACTGAATGGCCCAGCGACGAAGTTACAAAATGCTGGTAACGTTCGGGACTGAAGTAGGCCCGTGTGTAGCGGCCTCGGCCCAGTTCGGCTATGAGCGACTCACGCCGGTAATGCACGATAAAACTGCCTACATCATTCTGGTTATGCATCTCGCCATTATGGCCTCCTTTGACCGCCAGGACCAGTCCGTTGGGTTCGGTTGGATTCTGACGGGCAATCATCCATTGCAAATCACCAAACCATTCATGGCTGGCCGGGGTTATTTCGGGCTGCGTTTCGGGCTGGCAGCTTTCAATCCAGGCCAGGGTGCGTAATCCCCAGCCTGGGTTACTCTGGCCCCAGGCTCCGTCGGTTACAGGCTTGAGGGCCAGTAAATCCGGCATATTCAGGCGGTGGGCCAGGAAAGCCAGGTGCGCCCCAATCAGGCTGACATCCCGGTCGCAATCCGAAAAGTTCAGATAAATCTGGGGACTCAGACCGGTTCGCAGGGGGAAGCGAGCCGCTTTTTCAACCCTTTCGTCCTTGAAGAAGTTCAAGCGTCCGTTGGTGCGCTGTTCAACCAATTGAGCCACCAGAGTAAAGAAACTGAACCCGAAGGACCAGTATCCCGGCCCTTCGGAGGAACCTCCATCGCTGCCAAAACTATCCAAAAACCGGTCGAGCGAACGGGCCGCCAGGTCCAGAATGTCGGCCAGACGGGCCGGGTCTTTCTCCAGGTAGATAGCAGCAGCCGCGATGCCTCCGGTGCAAACCCCGGTCCAGTTAGCCGCCCGGCCTGGCGGTTGGAACAGCCACCAGTGGTCGTGGCGAGTCAGAAAAGGCGTGAAAGCCCGGCGGTCTACTTCATAACGGATTCGGTGGCCCAGGCGTGGGTCAAGCAGGTCGCCCAGCAGGTAATCCAGTTCGGCCAGTTGCAGGGTCGTGATGCCGGTTTGCAGGTCCAGTTGGGGAAAAGTCGGGTCGGGTAAGTCGCTAATATGGGCCGGATAGTTCCAGGCACTTTCTTCACAAACGGCCCAGCCCAGGTTCAGAATCGGGTTCAGGAAGCGTCCTTGCCCTTCCAGGCATTCCGCCACTATCAGGCTGTTGAGGCGGCTTCGCCGTTGGTGCAAGGGTGCTTCAAAACCGCCGCGTTCGCCTATCCGTTTGAATTCAAGAAAAAGCGTGGCCGGTAGTTCAGGAACCGGCAGATTGGCGACTTCCTCGGCGGCGGCAATGAGGGCTGCTACCAGGGTCGGGTCATTCTTCTGGATGATAGCCAGCCAGCCTGCCCGGTCGGAGGCCAGTGGAAACGGCCCGGCGGGGGTCTCCTCGCGTAAAATACGTTCTAGCTCTAATGGGCTAAAAGGGTTTAGCATTGTTGGTTTCTCTCAATCAATTCGCAAATCCACGTCACACTCATGCACAGCGCAAGCCTTTAAGCGTAGGCTCGTTGAATTTCAATCGCATAATGGCCTTCGATATAAGGGAATTTGTCCAGTAATCCCTCGGCCAATTCTACACCCAGGCCCGCTTTTTCGGGCAGCCTGAGGTTTCCGTCCTGCATAACCGGTTTCTCAGCCAGGATTTCCCACTGCAACGGCCCCTGTAACTGGCAGACTTCCAGCATAGTAGAGTTGGAGGTTGCCGCCACAAAGTGAGCGTTTGCCATGGTCATCAGGCCATTGTGCCAGTTGTGAGGGTTTAAGATTACATTATAGTGGTCGGCCATCTCGGCAATTCTGACCAGTTCGGAAATACCGCAGACTCCAGCATCGGGCTGGACTATGGCGTAAGCGTTCTTTTCAAAGTAAGGCCGGAACTGGCCCAGCGTGGTGAGGCTTTCACCGCCGGTGATGGGCATTTCTACCGCCGCGTTTAAGCGGGCGTAACCGTCAATATCTTCCTGGGGCAGCGGTTCTTCAAACCAGCTAAGGCCCAATTTATCCAGACCCTTCGTAATAACCAGGGCTTCGTCAAAAGCCAGGCGTTTGTTACCGTCCACCATAACCTGGATGCGGCCATCGGCGGCTTGCATCAGTTCAGCCATCAAACCCAGGTAGCGGTCAATCGTTACACCATCCCAGGACCATTCCATACCCATGCGGACTTTGGTCGCCTTGAAACCGGCCTCAATATAGCCTAAGACTTCTTCAATTAATTGGTTCGGATTGGTCCGCCAGTCAAAACGGCAGCCACCGGAGGCATACATCGGTACTTCAGTCGCAGCGGCGCTTCCGCCCAGCAACTCACTGACCCGCTTGCCCTCGATTTTACCCTTCAAATCCCACAGGGCCGAGTCAATACCGCCGACCGCCGTATCGTAGGACCGGTTTAATCCGGTAGGATGCGGCACTATTTCCGGTTTGCGCGGGTCGTGTCCAATCAGCGACGGAGCCAGAAAATTTGCCCATTCTTTAATCAGGGTTGGCACACCATAGGCGCAGGCTTCGCCTATACCCTGAATACCCTCGTCGGTGCTGATTATGACAATAGCGCAATCCGCCTTCATCGTCCGGTATTTCAGAGTAAACCACTGGCGCTCGCGTTCGTGGAGGCGCGTCAGGCACAGGGTTTCAACTTTGGTAATTTTCAATATACTCTCCAACATTCCATGTTTATTGGCACATTCATTTAAGAGCAGACATTTTAAGAGCAGATTCTTTGCAGCAAAAACCCAACTTTTTCATCCATTTAACAATTTGTTTTGAAAGAGTTAGCTAAATCTGGAATTTTGAGGCGGTCATCTCCAGAGAAATGACCGCCCTGTAATCGGAAGGAAGGTGTTAATTAACTGTTAGCTTTTTTCCAGGCAATAACCTGAGTCTGGACTTCGGTGATGATTTTATCTATCCCGGCATCCTTCAGCTTGCCCAGGAATTCCGGTAAGCCGGTCGCCGGATCCTGGCGACCGCCCTGTAAAGGTAACGAATATTGTTTCACCAGCGCGGACACCTGAGCTATCTCGGTCTTAATCTTGTCGGTATTAGCGGCAAAACCCAGGGCCAGCGAAGGAGTTGAACTCTTGTTCAATGTGGCCGTCTTTTCCCAGTTACCGACCTGGGCTTTGTCCAGGTAGTAAGCGTTGAACTGATTGCCAAACATCCAGTCGGTGTTGGGGTTGTAACCGCTGGTCTGGGCAGTCAGGCCGTTGGCAAAACCGATGACCTGGGACGCTTTGTCAACCCATACCCAGTGTTTACCCTCGATACCCTTGGCGATAAGGTTGTAAACTTCCTTGTCGGTATTGAGCAGTTCGGCGAACATCATGGCCCGTTCCGGATTAGCGGAAGTCCGTGAAATACCGGTCAAGGTCGCGGTGGTTCCGGCTGTGGTCAGGATGGGTTTGGTGAAAGACTTCGCCACAAAATCGAAACCGAACTTGGCCTTGGCTTCAAGGTCGCCGCCCGGTTTCTCGATGTGGAGATAGAGGGCCGATTTACCGGCTTTGAAGTTGGCGGTGGAATCGGCGGTAGGAGGAGCATCTTTCGGATAGTAACCGGCCTGATACCACTTGCGAGCCAGTTCGGCGGCTGACTTATAGCCGGGTGTTTCGGCCAGGTTGATGATCTTGAGGTCTTTGTCATCGGCCTTCATACCAATTAACACGGAATCCAGGATCGAGTCAAACCCGTAGTACTCAGGCCGGAAAACGGAACTTCCGCCCTGGTCGTCCGAAGAAATCGGGGGAATGCTCTCGCCCGTCTTGACCTGGCCCATGAAAGCTTCGAGGTCTTCGAACTTGTTCAGCGAAGCGAGGTCCAACTTATACTTGTCCACCAGGTCTTTACGAAGGTTTACACCCCAGGGCTTGACCCAGATTTGCTGGTTCAATATGGCATAAATTTTGCCGTTGACCTTGGCCGCATTCCAGGAAGCCGGGGTCATGCTGGCGTAGGTCTTGGGGGCGTATTTAGTTACCAGATCGTCGATTGGCAGCAGGTTGCCCTGGCTGACGTTCTGGTAATAGTCGTTGGTCCAGGGAGCGGTAAAGATCAAATCCATCTTTTCTCCGGCGGCGAAAGCCAATTTAACCTTTTGGTCAAAGCTGCCCGGATCAATCGGCACTAATTTGACTGTAGCGTGAATCTTGGCTTTGGTCAGTTTGTCAAGAGCTTCCTGCACTAAGGCCAAATCTTTGGGCGGTGTGCCACGGTAGGTGTAGGTTAATTCAACCAGAGGCAAGTTTGCGGCAGCCGTGGCGGCGGCAGTAGTCGCACCGGCAGCGGTCGTACCTGCGGCGGCAGCGGTAGTCGCAGCACTGGCCGCGGTAGCAGCGGGGGCGGTAGTCGCAGCACTGGCCGTGGTAGCAGCGGGGGCAGCGGTAGTCGCACTGACTGCCGAAGTAGCCGTACTATCACCGCAAGCGGCCAGAATAGCGCCGCCAGCCGGAATGATTACGGCAGCCTGGGCCGCCATTCTGATAAACCTGCGCCGGTTAAAGTTTTTGGACTTATTATCGTCCTTAGCTTCTTTGCTCATTATTTTCTCCTGAGTACTAAACACTAATTAAGTTTGACGAATAGTAGCAACCTGGTAAACTTAGATTTCTCTCAACATCTAAGTTTTACCTATCTAGCCTCTCTATCGAATCTCTCCTTAACTCCCTTTCCCCCAGGCCCACGAACAGGTCAGACAGTTTGAGCTTTGGTTAAGACTTGCTTTAGCGGGACTATTCTTTGATACCCCCCAGGGTTATACCCCTGACAAAGTATCGCTGCACGAACAGGAAAGCGAATACGATTGGTCCTATTGCCAGGACGGCCATCGCCATTCGCACTCCCTGGGAAGGAATTATCACCCCCATATTCATATCGGGGTTTTGCGATATGGCATCTATATTAGATTGAATGGTATACAA
Organism: Chloroflexota bacterium; assembly: GCA_043727245.1. Lineage (GTDB taxonomy): Bacteria > Chloroflexota > Chloroflexia > Chloroheliales > Chloroheliaceae > 54-19. The sequence continues at coordinate 5,060 of JAYSYV010000141.1, forward strand.
CAAATACTGCAGTGGATATAATTTCTTGTCGTCAATGAACAGCAGGGCCAACCACCAGTCATTCCAGTACTGCAGTAAACTAAATAGGCCCACCGTTGCCAGGGCCGGAGTCGAGAGCGGCAGCGCGATTTGAAAGAAAATGCGCCATTCGCTGGCCCCGTCTATTTTGGCGGCTTCAAACAACTCGGTCGGCAGGCCGGCGAAGTAAGTTCTTAGCAGTAATACAAACCACGGCACTACCAGGTAAGGCAGGATTAAAGCAAAAACGGTGTTTTTCAGGTGCAAGTACTGGGTTATCAGGATGTACCAGGGTACTAATCCACCGTTGAAAAGCATCGTGAAGAACACGTAGAACGATAAAGGTTTACGGAAGCGGAAATCCTTGCGGGAAAGGCTGAAGGCCAAAAGCGACATTATGAGTAAGCCCAGACCACTGCCTACAAAAGATACCACTACGGTAATAAAGTAGGAATTTATAATCTGGCCGAAATCATTAAAGAGATATTGGTAAGCCTGCAGGCTAAAATCCATCGGAAACAGGGTGTAACCATATTTACCGAAGGATGCCTCACTCGAAAATGAACCGGAAAGTAGCATCGCAAACGGCACAAGGGCTGTGATGCTGAATGCCAGCAGAATAACATGAACAATAATAGTACTTACTTTGAATCGGACCCGAAATGGTTTCCGGTTAATAGTGTCGATCATTTCCAATTACCTCAAACAATTAAAAGAGGGCTTTATCGCCATCTACGCGCCGGACCACCCAGTTGGCAGCCACTACCAGAACAAAACCGACCAGCGCCTGGTAAAGACCGGCAGCGGCGGACATTCCTATATCACCGTTTACCCGCAAGGCCCGGTAAACGTAGGTGTCCAGCACGTCGGTAGAGGGATAGAGCAAACCGTTATCCCGCGTTACCTGGTAGAATAGACCAAAATCGGCGTAGAAAATACGGCCAATCGCCAGCAGGGTGGTTATGATAATCAGTGGGAAAATCAAAGGGATGGTAATCTTGGTAATCTGTTTCCACTTGGTCGCCCCATCAATACGGGCGGCTTCAAAGTATTCCGGGTTGATTGCCAGAATGCCGGAAAGATAAATGATGCTGTTAAAGCCGACATTTTTCCACAAATTGACGCTGGTCAGAATGGACGGCCAGTATTGGGGTGAGGAATACCAGCTTATCCCTTCCACTCCAAACCCGGCCAGAGTGTGATTTACCAGGCCGTTGTCGGTATTAAGGAAAGCAAACACGAAGTACCCGACAATTACATACGAGATAAAGTGCGGCAGGAGTAAGGCCGACTGGTAAAAGTTGGTCAGGTATTTGCTGCGTTCTCGCACCTCGTTTAAGAGCAGGGCCAGTGCAATCGCGCCCAGGGTGCTGGTTACGATGAACAGGGAATTCAAAAACAGGGTGTTAAAAGTGACGTGCCAGGCATCTTGCGTACCGAATAAGAACTGAAAGTTTTTTAAGCCAATCCAGTCGCTATCGAAAAGCCCTTTGGCGGCTTTGTAGTCCTTGAAGGCAATGATGATGCCAAACATTGGCAAGTAGGAGAAGATCAAGAGTAGTATCAGGCCAGGTAGCGCCATCAGAAACAGGCTGCCATTTTTGGCCCACATCTTGCGGAACCCGCCGGTGCGAACTGATACTTCTTTTTCTGATTTAGTTTTCCCGACTAACGGTTGATCCATACCAGTTCCTTTATTTCCCGCACTCAATTACTGAAACTCTGGCTTTTAGCCCGGCTGATTGGCTAAATTTTCACGCCAAACTTCATACTCGCGGCGGCCTTCTTCATTGAGTGGATAGTACTTTTCAAGCGCCCCACCTTCAGCCAGGCGCAGGCGGCTGAAAACTTCCCATTCTTCGTGTTCGAGGGTGCGCTGCAAGAGTAAAGGAGCTAACTTGACCGGTATCAGGACCGCGCCATCGTCGTCTGCCAGCATAATATCGCCCGGCAAAGCCAGAACGCCGCTGACGTTAATCGGGACGTTATAGGCCCAGGGAAATTGGTCCGACTGTGAGGCATAGTTTGGGGTAAGACCCCGGCACCAGATTGGCAGATTTAAATCTTTCACGTGCGGCCAATCCCGTATATAGCCATCTACTACCAGGGCCACTCCGCCCCGCTCTTTAAAGTAACTGACCAACATTTCGCCAAAGCAGCCGGTATAAGGGTCGGCGTTAGCCTGGACAGTCAAAATGT
>JAYSYV010000142.1:0-2351 GCA_043727245.1 Chloroflexota bacterium
CGCAATATGTTTAACCAGGAACAGGCCGGAACACCCGGTCTGATGTTAGCCCAGGTCAGCCCTGACTAAGAAAGTAGCCAGCAGTCAGATTAAGAATTACGATAAGCTTTAATAAAAAGCCCGGTCTAAAAGCGTTCCAGACTGGGCTTTTCTTATTTCAGAGAATTATTGACTGGCGGCAACAGGGGTAGTTAAGACGGGTTCTATTTTTTCTTTAGGTTTGAAATGGCCCAGCATGGTTTTAACTACAAAAGCGGCCAGCCCTATCGAAATAATAACATCCCCAATCGAATAGACATTCGTATTGAAAAAAGGCAGCGGTATATGAATAACGTCACCCATCCAACCAAGCTCGCTATGGGGAGTGAGGGGAGTACGGTAGGACAGTTCAGTGTGAGCCGCAAATTTCTCGCTTAAACTGGCGACACTTTCACCTAAAGCAATACTTAGTTTGTTCAGGTCCACCGGGATAGCGCCCTGGTTCTGGGCTATCACAATAATGTTACAGGCGGTTCCTATAATAATCAGCCAGAAGCTCCAGCCAAAGTGCCGGTTGTACAATAGGCCCACTATGAGTACATCCATCGAAAGGACATAAATAAGGTTGCCATTTTGAATCAGCCAGGGCAGACTGGCTAAAGGAGTAGCTAAAATAGCCAGTTGCACCGCCAGGCTTATCAAGACCAGGGAAAACCCTTGCAGCTTCAAATCTGCCAGGTTAACAATTTTACCCTTCAGGACAAAACCAACAATAATTCCAAATACAATACCAAAAAATAACATTTACTGTTTCTGCAAATTATGTGGTTAAACCCGAATTTGGCGGGATTTTCTTTTTGGAGTAATAAAAATAATCACAGTATTGAAACCCTTCTAATTTTATAGATAATATTACAATTAGAGGTTAAACGCAATACAATCCGGTACTATTTGCTGTTGGGGAAGGCCAGGGCCGGTTCGGGGTTAGCGGTTTTGGTATTGTCGGTCGGTTTGTGTGGCAGCAATTTGCTAACTTCAGGGTATATGGCGGGGGTTTTGTGGATGACTTGCAGAAAAGCATCTACAACCCTGGGATCCCACTGAATATTGCGTCGGTCATTCAAAATGGAGAGGGCTTTTATAATCGGCATGCCTTTTCGGTAAGGCCGGTCGGTAGTCATCGCGTCAAACGAATCGGCTACGGCAATAATTCTCGCTCCCAGCGGAATATTCTCCTGGGTCAGCCCTTCAGGGTAGCCGGTCCCATCCCAGGCTTCGTGATGATACAGCACTTCGGTTACACCATCTTCGTAAAAACTGTAATTCGCCAGGATTTTAGCACCTGTTTCGGGATGTTTTCTCATCTCGACCCATTCTTCGGCGGTCAAAGCGCCCGGTTTACGCAGTACATTGTCGGAAATACCGATTTTCCCCAGGTCGTGGACCTGACCGGACAGGGAAATTTGCTCAACCAGTTCTTCGCTCAAGCCCAACTCCTGGCAAATGGCCCGGCAATACCCGGCCACCCGCAACGAATGTCCAAAAGTATAGGGGTCGCGAGCTTCTACCAGTTCGGTAATGGCTATGATGGCCTGGGTGGTTTCGTTCTCAAGCAGTTTCAAACTGCGATAAGCATTCTGGTTGACGATAATTGGGAACGCCAACAGCAAGCAAAAGATAGGCGATTGCAGCCAGATTACGGCCAGAATAATTCCCAGGGCCGGTAAAGTAAGGTCCAATAGGAGGGTACTACTGGTATTTAATTTCCAGATTTGCCAGAAACTGGCCGAACGGCTTAAAGTGATAACCAGGTCCACCAGGCCCACATCCAGCAGGTAATAGACCAGGATTACCACCGAGGCAATTAACAAGAAATTTGGATCATTTATTGTTCGGATATTTATCCCGCTAAACTGAATAATAAATGCGGGAACAGCCGTAATGATAACCCGGTGTGAAATGTTAAATAATCCCTTGATTAAACCCGGACGATGCTTTACAGTCTGGTCAATAGTGATTGCTATCAGGGAAATCATAATGGCGGCGTGAGGCGGCAGCAAAAAGATAGCCGCAATGTGGACCGTTGGTAGAGGAGTTACCCCATAATTTTTATTGGTTTTGAAAATATAGCCATCGGCAAGGGTTGCCAGTACCAATAAGTAGGCGACATCGCTTATGGGAATGGATTCATTTCGACCCAGATACAAACTGAAGAAAATTAGGACTATGACTAGCACTACGAGCAGTAAAATGTAAATCCGGGTTGTCAGGTTAAAATTTTGCATTTAATAAATATACAGCTACAAACCTTGTGAATTTAGAATACTCCATGATTATAGTTGAAATATGTAAAGAAGGAAAGTCCTGTATTT
>JAYSYV010000143.1:0-7270 GCA_043727245.1 Chloroflexota bacterium
TCTTTCGCCAGAAACCTATACCTCCCAACATGATCGTCAGCGAGGAAGAAATGTCCTTGCTGGCAAATATCGGGGAGGAAGAAGGGCTGATCGAGACCGAAGAACGCCAGATGATTCGCAGCATTTTCCAGTTTGGCGATACTTTCGTCCGCGAGGTGATGGTTCCGCGCCTGGATATTAAGGCCATACCCAACAACGCCACCCTGGACGAAGCCCTGGACGCAATTATTTCCTCCGGCAAAAGCCGCCTGCCGGTCTACCAGCCCGATATAGACCATATCAAGGGGATAGTTTATGCCAAAGACCTTATGGGTTATATGCGCCTGCACCCCGGCGAAAGAATAGACCTGACAACTGTTTTGCGCCCGGCTTATTACGTGCCGGAATCCAAAAAAGTAGGCCTGCTTTTCGCGGAACTTCAGACCCAGCGGGTCCATATCGCAATTATCGTGGACGAATACGGCGGTACAGCCGGACTGGTCACTATCGAAGACCTCCTGGAAGAAATCGTGGGCGAAATCCAGGACGAGTACGATACCGAAACAGCCGACTTTGAACGCCTCAGCCAGCACGAGGTACTGGTAGATGCCCGCTTAAACCTGGGCGATGTCAACGATTTCTTCAGGACACACTGGGAGTCGGAGGACATCGAAACTATCGGCGGCTTTGTCTACGACAAACTAGGCCGTATCCCCGGAGAAGGCGACCAGTTGGCAGTGGACCGCGAAGGCAATTTAATTACCATCAGCCACAATCTTCAGGAGCAAATTGAAGGGCAAGCCGAAGTGGTCGAAGCGTCCGCTTTACCCGCCGATTATTACCTGATAAAAGTTGAGAAAGTAACCGGACAGCGCTTGCGTCAGTTGCGACTTCTTCATATCTTTCGGCCCAACCCACTGGTCCTGGCCGACCGCAAAACCAGTCAGATTGCGGATACTGACAAGCCTCCTGTTGACCAGGAACAAGAGCCGAACCCCTCAACAAAATAGCATAACCGGAAAAGAGGCCCTGATTGTTTGAAAACGAGCCGTTAAATGTAGGTATCCTGATTTTTGATGACGTGGAAGTGCTGGACTTTTGCGGCCCTTTTGAAGTCTTTTCGGTGACACGCCCGACTGGAGCCTCCAGCCAGGGGCAAGACCGCGAAAGCGCCAAACCTTTCGCGGTCTTTACAGTGGCCCAGAAAAGCGCCACCGTCCGGGCCAGAGGCGGCTTGCGAGTCGAGCCTCATTTTACCATCGAAAATCATCCCCCGATTGACATCCTGGTAGTGCCGGGCGGTATGGGTACGCGCCGTGAGGTGGATAACCCGCTCGTTATTGACTGGATTCGGCGGGTGGCGACTGAAACGCAGCTAAATACTTCGGTCTGCACCGGCGCTTTTTTGTTTGGAAAAGCCGGGCTGCTGGAAGGCCACCGCGCTACCACCCACTGGCTGTCGCTGGACCGCCTGGAACAGACTTTCCCCTCCGTCCAGGTCGTCCGCGAAACTCGCTGGGTTGACGAAGGACCCCTGATTACCTCCGCCGGAATTTCAGCCGGAATAGACATGAGCCTACATGTGGTCGAGAGACTCCTGAGCCGCGAAGTCGCCGAGCAAACCGCCCGCCAGATGGAATATGTTTGGAACGAAGGCGTATTCTCCTAAACATATAACGCCAATTTTTTGATTTGCTCACTCTGTATGTGAAATCAACAATTCCCAACGCGAAATCTATTGCTGGAACTATCTGGATATGTGAGTGTATGCCAACTTCACCAGTAGCGGCAGAAATTTATTATGTGAAATTCTTCCTTAACAACCAACTCGTTCTTTCAGTCTCTACCTGGGAAGGTAAACCAAGAATTGTTTTTAATGTTGATAAAGCTAGTCTTAAAGGGTCCAAAGATAAAATTAAAGATTGGTCTTATAGTGGTCTTAAAATTATTGACCATTCGGTAAGCACACCTTTGCAAGGCGCAATTAGTCTGAATGTCTCCAATCTATCAACAGCTTTCACGCTGCTCAATGACCCGAAATTCGTAAAAGCTATTCATCAGTCCAACGAAAAGCTAATAAGTAAAGGCAGCTTCAAGTCAGAACTAATAAATGATGAAGAGCTGGCCCAACTTTTACTAAATTGAATACAATCCAAATTTAGCCACTCAACATTCCTCGTTTAACGTTCGCCGTTTAACGTTTCACGCTGGGCCGGAGTTAATTCGTAAAGTTCGCAGACAAGTTCGTCAATGTCGGACTGGGAGAGGCCAGGTTGGGCCAGTTGGGCTAAAATCGGGTTGGTGTTTAGGCCGCTAATGGAGGGTAAAGCCGCTTTTGGAAAAACCATTTTTTTGACCGGGTTGGCGTAATAATCCCACTGATTGCCGCCCATCGGCTTGCCGTAAGAGCGGAACTGAAAAGTGGATAGGCGGCTATTTAAAAAATTCGCGGCCAGTTCCTCAAGTTGCCATGCCACTGGAAAGACGATTGAAACCACGTCCGTACTGAAATAAAACGCCTGGCGGTCTACCGCGAAAGTGTTACGGGGCGCTTTGTAGGGGGTCACCAGCTTGGCGGCGGCCTCGAAAAGACCGGCTTCGCGGGGCCACTGTAATTCGTAAAAGGGGAAAAACTTGGTATAGCGCCGCCGCCGCTCAAGCTCCGGGCGAAACCCTTCAAGGTAGGCCAGCACAGCCGGATATTTTAGCAGGTTGAAATCCGGTGGCGGATAAATTAACCACTGGTCGCGCCAGTGTAGCTGACCCGGCCCAATATCGCCGTTCTTGATAGCCCGTTTCAGCGCTGCCGGTTCCAGGTTCCGGGCAGTGGCTGCGTCTACAAAGAAAACCCGGTCCAGGCCGGTCTGAAGGCCGGTACGGCAGAGCGCGATGTCGCCCAGGCTGCAAGATTTTTCGGCAATTTCGGCCAGCAAAAGGCGTTCGGCTGGTAACTGGCGCAGCCAGGTCCAGGGGATTTGACCCGAAAGGCCGCTTTGCAAGAAGGTTTCGGCCTGACCCTCATACTTGAAAACAAAGGAGTGGCCGGATGGGGCAAGAGTGCGAGTGGCGAAAAGTAAGCAAACGTCTACCTCGGCCTCGGCGAAATGCTGCTCACCCCCCAGGTCTTCCAGCCCTAGCAGACTGGTTTCGGCCAGCAACCAGCGGCGGAGAGAGGCCGCAAAAGCCGCTTCCTTCCAAAACCGCGAAGTTACAAAGCCCAGCCGTCCGCCGGGAGCCAGCAGTTCAACCCCGCGCTGGATGAAATAATAGAGCAAGTCACTTTTTAAATTATAAACTTCCGGGTAAGTTCGGGCGAAATAAGCTTTTTCAATTCCGCTATAATCGTTAAAACCCACATAAGGTGGGTTTCCCAGGACCGCCCCAAATCCCTCCTGCCGGGCAAAAACTTCCGGGAATTCGCTTTCCCAGCCAAAAGGGTACAGGGAGGCCAGTTTGCCGCCATCGGCAGGCCCGTTGAAAATCGGTAGGGTGGCAATTTCCGCCTGTAAAACCTGCCGCTTCCGGTCCTGTATAGCCTCCAACTCATTATATTTCCCCAGAGCTTCCGAGCAATTCCCAGACCTGATAATCTCGAAAAGAGCCTGACGTGCTACAGGCGGTGTTATAGTTGTTCTTAAAGCACCGACCAGGGCATTACCGGGCCGGATTTGGGCAGCCAGAGCTATAATCAAGGTCGGATTTAGTGCGTTATTGTTTATTTCGACCAATCGTTTTAAAACAACCAACCGGGCCTGAAATACTGCCAGCGGGTTCAAATCAAGCCCATAAAGGCGTTCTATCACCAAATTTTCCGGGTTCAAATCCGGCTCTAGCTCTCTTAATCTTTCCAGGGCCGCCAGTAAAAAGATGCCCCCGCCACAGGCCGGGTCCAAAACTGGCCGCCCTGCCAATTCAGGCGTTAAAGTGGTCCCCGTAATGTAGTGAGCCAGAACTGGGGAAGTGTAATAAGAACCGCTCCGCTTGCGGTCCTGATGGCCGGGAGCCTGCCAGAAGTGCAACCCGGCCAGGGACCAGCTATCGAAGGTTGTTTGCGGCAATACGGCCAATTCCTCTCGGACAAACTGGCTGGCCTCTTTTCCAAGGAGAGTCAGTTCCGACCCGCCGAGCAGTTCAAGCAATTCAGGCTGCAAATCTCCGGTTATTTTTTCAGCCAGCAGGTGCAGCAAAACGCGGGCGGCCCGATAGTGGGTAGTGGGTGAGGCATTTCCGGCATGCTTTTCCCGTTTGACCGGGGAAAGAGGGGCCAACCCAAAGCTGGCCCCGTCTTCCGGCAAAAGCGGAACCAAACTTTTAATCCAACGATTTATTTGCTCCTGGAGAACCAGAGGTGATCGTTGGCCTGGGAAATGGCGCGATTTGGACACTTTAGTTAGGGTTTCCTGGTGACGGTGGGAAGGGCCGGAGGCGGTGGGGTGGCAGTAGAAACAGCCTGGGTCGGTGGGGCAACCTCTTGTAACCCGACAGTGCCGCTTACCGCCGGAGAACTGACGGCTACCGGCGAAGTAATAAACGAGACAATCGTCGTGGTAGGTGGAGGAACGGTCGTTATCGTGGGTAAAGGAGTCGGCGGAGCCGTTGCCGGAACGGCGGTTGGTGGAACCTGGGTCGGCGGATTATTGGGCTGGATTACAGCCGGACGAGTAGGGGTCGGGCTGGGCTGGGGCGCAGCGGTCGGAGGTAGAGCCACGCTATAAATCACCGACTGGCCCTGGTTGAGGGTCTGGCCGTTCAGCTTCAAAAGTACGCTGTACTGGCCCGGTGTCACGTTGGAAGGTAGGGAGGAAAGAATATACTCGTCGCGGGTAATTTTCTCGTTGCGGCTGAGAATAGGGGAAGCTTCCGGCTGGCTATTTAACATCCGGTAAACCTCCAGCGTCAATGGGTCGCCGACTTTGATGCCTTCCTGCATATTAACTTTACCAAAAAGTAAGATAGTACTATTGGTAAAAAAATCTTTGAGGGGTGCGCCGGGTGCATTGTTGGGAAATGCACCGGTAGTAAAAAGACTGGCAAAAACCGGCTGCTTGAAAGTCACCACTGTAGGCGAAAGGGTCGGGGTCGGGGTTGACGCTACAATCGTCGGGGAAGGCGGGACCGTCGTAGGCAGCGGCGTGACTGTAGCAGCCGGTTCCGGGGAAGCGGTCGGCGCAAAAATCGGGGTCGGTTCCGATGGCGTGGCAGTGGTCGGTTGAGAGTTAATGGCCGGGGCCAGGCTGACCGCCGGAGTGGAAGTAACAACCGGCGTTACGGGCGAAAGAGCCGCCGGGGAGCCGCTAAACCGGACAAAAGCTCCGACAATCACGGCCAGCACCACCAGTGCCAGCACAGCCAGCAGCCAGGCCGGTAAGGGAAGCCGCTGGCTTTGCTGTTCTTGCGCCGCCGGGCGAAGTTCTTTAGACCACAACATAATATCCGGGTCATTGGCTACGTCAGCCGAGCCGGCATCGGCGCTACCTGCCGCCGAGTTGGGCGGTCTGACCTCAAATGGGCCTAGCTCAATGCTCTTATCCACTTTATCCGGCGTGGCATTGAGCGGGACCGGGGCAACCTGTGAGACCACAGCCGGAACTTGCCCCACCCCTTGCGATACCGAAAGCGGCACAACCGGGTCGGCCAGCTTTGCCGGTTCTTTTGTCATCAGTTTTTTGGGAGAAGTTTTGTCGAGTCCTTCTGCGGTCAGGTGTTTACGGGCCAGGCTGCGGTGGACGACCGAGTCGTTGTAATCTTCATCTATCGCCAGCACCCGGTCATATAACTTGATGGCCTGGGACCACTTGCCAACCGAAAGAGAGGCTTCAGCCTCACGGTAGAGGCGGTCGCGGTCATTTTCAAGTTGCGTCCGCACCCGTTTCAGGACTTGCCCGACTTCTTCGGCATCCTGGTAGCGCTCGTTGACTGACTTGTGCAGGCACTTCATAATGACCGCTTCGAGGCCAGCCGAAATATAGGGATTGTAGCGGCGGGGACGGTCCGGTTCGCGGTCACGCACCAACCGGAAATTGTAAGCCATCGTTTCGTAATCAAGGTCGCTTTTAACCGCCTTGAAAGGCAGATAGTAACGGCCCGTTACGGCGGCATATAGGGTCGTTCCAACCGAATAAAGGTCGGCGGCAGGTGTAATCCGGTTGTCGCCCCTGGCCTGTTCGGGAGCCATAAAGTTAATCGTGCCAAGGTTGGAGCCGCTTATGGTCAAATCGCGGTCCTGCCCGGCATGGGGCTGATGGGCGATACCAAAGTCACTAACCTTGGCGTAACCTTCAGTCGTCAGCAGGATATTACTCGGTTTAATATCGCGGTGAATAATACCCAGTTTATGGGCGGCAGCCAGGCCGTCACAGACTTCACCCATCAGGCGGGCCGATTGCAAAAGGGAAAGGTTGCCTTTGCTCTTAATCAGATCGGTTAAGTTGCCGCCCCCGACCCATTGCATGACGAAGGCGTTATATTCTTCCAGCAGGTCAATCAGGTATACGATATTGGGGTGTTCGCTCAGTCGGGCCAGCGAGCGCCATTCGGTTTCAAAAAGGCGGCGAGCCTTGGGATTGGCCTCGTCAGAGGCCCATTGTTCGTGTAATTGCTTGACCACCACATCGCGGTCCACCTTCAAATCGTGGGCGCGGTAAGCAATACCGAACCCCCCCCGGCCAATTTCCTCGATGATTTGATAACGATCTCGGACTAATCCTTTAAGGCCCATACACCTTAAAGCCCCCTTACCTGCACCCCACGCAAACTAAAAAAAGCCAACCATAGGCGTCCCAATCCAAGTATAGCATATATGTATATATCTATTCGTTCAAAGGTCTGGCTTATTTTAGCATACCCAAAATTTAGACCGTATAACAGGACTTTTTGCTGGCTAATTGGGTGAGGAAAGTAAATTATAAGCTTGACAAAACAGGCATTCTTAGGCTATCCTAACAGTGGGAATAAAACTTTATAAGTAAAATTAGTAGCCTGGTCAATTTCCCCAGGTTAGGCTCCACCAGTAGCAAGTTTTATGAGGTGATAAACCATGACTTACGGAAAAGATTTTTTAACAGTCCAGCTTAACTACTGGCAGACCAGACAGTCCCGGCTAGAGTTGCCCATTCGTCTGCGCCTTTTCCTGTTCTTCTTGACGCTGCTGGCGATTTCTTTTGGTGTGTTGCTGGCTTATCTACTGCACTAATAGCAAGTTTTTTAGAAATTAAAAGGGATGCGGTTACAAATCGCATCCCTTTTTGATTGCTTATTATTAAGCTGCCTGGTCCTGGAAGACTTTAATAAA
>JAYSYV010000144.1:0-7268 GCA_043727245.1 Chloroflexota bacterium
GTGGTGCGGGATTTCGCGGCCCCGACCGTCGCGATTATCAAGCATACTAACCCTTGCGGTCTGGCTTCTCATTCCGACCTGCTGACAGCCTACGAAAACGCGATGGCCGGTGATCCACTTTCAGCCTACGGCGGCATTGTAGCGGTAAACCGGGTAGTGGATACCGGGCTGGCCCAGCAAATAATCCTGACTTTCTTTGAAGTGCTTATCGCGCCCGGTTTTACCGATGGGGCTATGGCTTTGTTTAAGCGAAAAAAATCCCTGCGTGTGCTGGCGACCGGCGATTTGAGCCTTGGAGCGGACCACCTGGCAATGGCTCCAACTTTACGGCAAGTCACCGGCGGATTTCTGATGCAAACCCCCGATATATTGCCGGAACGCGACTTGCAGATGCAGGTCATGACTGACCGCGAACCGACCCTTGAAGAAGTTACCAACCTTCAATTCGCCTGGCGGGCCGTTAAACATATCAAGTCTAACGCGATAGTGCTGGTCAAGAATCATGCTATCGTGGGGATGGGGGCAGGTCAGCCCAGCCGGGTAGATTCAGTCAAGATTGCCCTGAACAAAGCCGGTGTAAAGGCCAAAGGCGCGGTGCTGGCTTCGGACGCTTTCTTCCCGAAAGTGGACGGGGTAGAAACGGCGGCTCTGGGTGGCGTTACGGCCATCATTCAGCCGGGCGGCTCCATAAGCGATACGGATGTGGTAGAAATAGCGGTCCAGTACAAAATGGCAATGGTCTTTACTGGCCGCCGCCATTTCAAACATTAGTACAAATTAAAATAAGAAACCAGGGAGTTTCCAGGAATTTAGATGACGCAGACCGCAGAAATTACGGCCACTCTGGGCCGTTACACCAGGGTTATCGAGCAGACCATCCGGGCCGAACTGGCGACCGACCTGGATGAATGGATGCAGGGGGCGCTAAGTTACCACTTTGGCTGGGTGGACGAACAATTCCGGCCCATCACTAACGGCAACAGCGGCAAAAAATTGCGGCCTGTGATGGCGCTGCTGGCCTACCAGGGCGCTTTAGAAACTTTGCAGCCTGGAACGGGCGAAGCAGCCGACCTTGAACCGGCCTTACCTCTGGCCGCTTCCCTCGAAATGATTCACAACTACAGCCTCATTCACGATGATATTGAGGATGGAGACCGGGCCAGGCATGGCCGCTCGACGCTCTGGGCGGTCTGGGGCAAACCTAAAGCCATCAACGCCGGGGACTGCCTGGACATGCTGGCTTACCGCTGCCTTTTCCGCAGCCTGGAGAAAGGCGTTCCAGCCGAGCGAGTCATCCGGCTTGCCCGCAATGTCACCGAAACTTCGGTTAAGCTGACCCTGGGCCAGCACGCCGATATGAGCTTTGAAGACAATTTAGATGTCACGCCTGAAATGTACCTGAAGATGATTGGTGGGAAAAGCGCCGCCCTGATTAGTTGCGCCACCTATTGCGGAGCCTTGATTGCCCTGGACCCGGCGAAATCAACCACTAAAGACCGGCTAGAAAATTTCGCCCGGTTCGGGGAGCAAATCGGGCTGGGTTTTCAAATCCGGGACGATATTCTGGGCATCTGGGGTCTGACCGCCAGGACTGGCAAGCCCAGCGGCAGCGACATTCGGCGGCGCAAAAAAAGCCTGCCAGTGCTTTTTGCTTTATACAATGCAGCCCCGGCCCTCCGGGAAAAATTGTTGGAACTTTACCGCAGCTCCGAGCCGGTAACGCCCGAACAGGAACAATTTGTGATGGAAGCCCTGGAAGAAACCGGCGCACGCGAATTCTGCCAGCAACAGGCCGATAAGTTCAAGCATACCGCTCTCGAAGCGCTGGCCCAGGCCGCCGGTGGACCATCCGAACTGGCTAAAAACCTGCCTTTGCACCGCTTGCAGGAGCTTTCAACTTTCCTCGTTGAGCGCGACTACTAAATTTTACTTTCAAAAGCTTCAATATAAGTATTAAATCTATCAGGAAGCTTTAGAAGTGATTTTTTTCTACGTTAACCCGCTTCAGGGCAAAGATTTACCGGCCTCCGGTCAGCCTGAAGTTTTCACCTGGACTGGCTTTGCTTTCCACTTTATTTGTGTTAGATAGGTTAAAGTCTCGTTGACGAAATTGAACAAATATGTTAAAATTATGGTGGGATTATAACAATTTAACTACCTTTGTTTGGGTCGTCGGCGCTAAAAACAACAACTTATTTCAACTAATTGGACCTGCAATCCTTACCTCACCGGCCTCCTACCAGCCCGCAAGCAAATGGACGGGAAACCGGTCGGGGTAACGCCAATGAAGTTAATAGAGCGTTAAACCTTTTTTGAAACTCATTCAGTATTAAATCCAATAATTCCCCATTTAGCTCCTCTCTGATAAGAGCGGGGCTAGAGTAGTATATTTTATTCAACTCTTGAAAGGAGCTACACTATCAGTAAGAACCTTCGCGTTAATGAGCGCATCCGTGTGCCGGAAGTCCGGGTAGTTGACGAAAACGGCGAACAACTCGGCGTTATGAAGACGCGTGATGCGCTAACCATGGCTCGGACCCAAAATCTAGACCTGGTCGAAGTGGCACCCACCGCCCAGCCGCCAGTCTGCCGGATTTTGGATTACGGTAAATATCGCTACGAGCAGGGCAAAAAGGAAAAAGAGGCTCACAAGAGCCAGAAAGTTATTATCATTAAAGAGGTAAGGTTGCGTCCGAAAATCGGCGACCACGATTTAAAGACAAAAGGCAACCAGGCCCGTGGCTTTTTAGAAGACGGCCACAAAGTAAAGATGACCGTTCTATTTCGTGGCCGGGAAATGGCTCACCAGGATATCGGCCGGGAAGTTTTGAACGAGATGATTGATATGCTCAAGGACGTGGCTTTAATCGAGCAAGCCCCCCGCGTTGAAGGACGCAACATGAGCATGATGCTTTCGAGGGCCGCTGTAAAATCCTCAGAACCCAAGCCGCCCCGCCCCGCCCGCCCTGAACATAATCCAGGCACGGGTAATGGCAATGGTACTATTAACCCTACCAACCAGGAGGGTGGCACAGACCCTGCGCCCACTCCTGCCGAGTAACCCCGTGGTTGTGGGTAAAATTTTCCTTTAGAAAGCCGTCTTAAACCGGCAAGTGGCCCTGGTGAGAGAATTCTCGCCAGGGCCACTTTTGTTATTATTGGTAATTTACCGGGTAGGGCTATCCACCGGCACGGCTATGGTGTTTAGCAGTTCGCCTAAAATCGTTTCGGTCTGCCGACCACGCAAGATGCTTTCGCTTTTGACAATCAGGCGGTGCGACATCACCGGGATTGCCATAATCTTGATGTCGTCTGGCAACACGTAATCACGGCCTAACAAAGCCGCCCTGGCCTGAGCGCAGCGCGTCAGAGCAAGAGTACTGCGTGGGCTGGCTCCCAGCGAAAGCTCGCGATGTTTCCGGGTCGCTCCGACCAGCTTGATTATATAATCCAGCAGGCTATCATCCAGGTGGACCTGACCAATACTGTCCTGAAAGCTAATCAGTTCTTCTGATGAGGAAACAGGGGATAGATTATCAATCGGATGGCGGACTTGCTGGCTGCGGACCATCTGGCGTTCGTCAGCGGGGTCGGGATAGCCCAGTTGAATTTTGAGCATGAAGCGGTCGAGTTGCGCTTCCGGCAAAGGGAAAGTGCCTTCGTATTCAATCGGGTTCTGGGTCGCCATGACCAGGAAAGGCCGGGGCAGAGGGCGGCTTTTTCCATCCACCGAAACCTGGCGCTCGGCCATCGCTTCCAGCAGGGCCGATTGAGTCCTAGGGGTGGCCCGGTTGATTTCATCACCCAGCAAGATGGTGCTGAAGACCGGTCCCGGATGAAATTCAAATTCAGCGTTTTTCTGGTTGTAAATCGAAATGCCGATTACGTCGTTCGGCAGCAAATCGGGGGTAAACTGGACCCGCTTGAAGTTGCCGCCGATTGACCGGGCCAGCGCCCGCGCCAGCATGGTCTTACCTACGCCCGGTACATCCTGCAACAGGACGTGACCGTCGGCCAGCAGCGCCACCAGGGTCAACTCCACAATTGATCGCTTGCCGATGATGACCTTTTCAACATTGGCGATTACTTTTCGGCCCCAATCTCCTACCGCCTGTACATTCAGGGTGGGACTGTGGGCAATGCTGATTTCATTACTCATATGGCGTTTAACAATTCTACTACCGTTTCGACGGTAACTACTTCCAATGATTTAACCACTCGTTTGGCCCCGGCTATAATTAAATCGTTATCCATATGGTGGCCTACAAAAGTTACGGCAATCGAGGCCATACCTGCCGCTGTAGCCGCCTCGACACCGGCCACCGCGTCCTCAAGCACCAGGCAATTACCCGGTGGAAGGCCAAGTTTTTGGGCGGCTGTCAGGAAAACCTGGGGGTCTGGTTTGCCGCGCTGAGTATCTTCGGCCCCGACTACCGCCTCGAAAAACGGGGCAATTCCGGTCAGTTCCAGCAGTAAATCCAGGTTCTGACGAGGTGCGCTGGACCCGATAGCCTGCTTGAAACCAGCCTCATGTAATTTTTCAAGTAAAGACTGTACGCCCGGCAAGAGCGTAAGTCCCTGGCGGGCGGTCTTGCGGTAATATTCCTCTTTTTGAAAACCGAGGGCGTTTACTTCCTGGTCGGAATAATGTTCCCCGAAAAGCTGGCGAATAATCTCGGCGTTGCGCCGTCCGAAAGTCGCCTTGAAATCTGTTGGGGTAAAAGACTTACCCAGGTCCTGGGCCAGGTTGACCCAGGAATTAAAATGCATTCCCCCCGAATCCAGCAGCGTCCCGTCCACGTCCCAGATTACGCCATAATTTTCGTATTTTGGCATTTTCCTCTTACCACTGTTCCTGCCATTCGAGTTCGACCCGGCCAAATTGGACCATATCGCCACCCTTGACCCCGGCCTGTTCGAGGGCGCGGCTGATACCCGTCCGGTCAAAGACAATCTGCAAGCGTTCCATTGCTTCTTCATTATCCACATCGGTCATAGAGATAACACGCTCGATGCGTTTGCCTCGCACCCGGAAGCGGCCTTCTTCTAACTTTAGAACCTGGAAAGCATCCTGGTCAAGCGTGGACGCTTTAAGGACCGGCATATCATCGCTGTCCATCTTGATGAGAGGTTGCTGCGGAGGAAGTGAGGCCAGTCTAGCCGCCACTTTCTTCATCAAGGTGTCAGTTCCCAGCATACCAATAGCCGAAATCTCGTAAAATTCCAAATCCTTGCCCCGGAAGTACTTCCGCAAGCGCGGCAGGTTTTCCTGAGTTTCGGGCATATCGATTTTATTTATGACTACAACCTGGGGCTTATCGGCCAGTTCAGGCCGGTACTCGGCCAGTTCGTGGTTGATTTGCTCGTAATCCTTGATAGGGTCGCGGTCGGCCTGGCCGCTAGCATCTATTATGTGGATTATCAGTCGGGTCCGCTCGACATGGCGTAGAAATTCGTGGCCCAGGCCCACGCCCTGCGAAGCGCCTTCAATCAAGCCTGGAATATCAGCCACGACGAAAGCCGTATCCGTGTCTATCCTGACCACACCCAGGTTAGGCTGCAGGGTAGTAAAAGGATAATCCCCAATTTTCGGGGTAGCGGCGGTTACAGCGGTTAAGAGGCTGCTCTTACCGGCATTAGGAAACCCGACCAGCCCGACATCGGCAATCAGTTTTAGCTCCAGCCGGAACCAGCGTTCTTCGCCCGGTTCGCCCTTCTGGGCCATCTTGGGAGCCTGGTGGGTGCTGGTCTTGAAGTGGGTATTGCCCAATCCGCCACGTCCAGCCCGCGCAATCATAATACTCTGGCCGGGTGTGGTCAGGTCGCCTTGCATCGGCACTTCGTCCGGTTCGTCGGGATTCGGCTCGGTGTAGAATATGGTTCCAGGCGGGACTTTGATATAAAGGTCTTCCCCGGCCTTGCCGTGCATCTGTTGTTTGCCGCCATTGCCGCCACTTTCGCCTTTATAATGGGTCTTAAACTTAAAAGGTAAAAGGGTATTCAGGCCCACGTCCACTATTAGAAAGACCGAACCGCCCCGGCCACCATCGCCACCGTCCGGTCCGCCGTAGGGTACAAATTTCTCGCGCCGGAAGGAAGCCGAACCGTTTCCGCCGTCACCCGCTTTAATAAAAATCTTTGCTCTATCGTACAACATACTTAATGTGTCAAACTCCTTGTATCTCATTCAGACATTCAGGCCGATATTATACTACATAATTAGAACAGACTGGCATAAATATGATAAAATGAACCCAAATGGAGCTTCCAAAGGTAAAGTTATGTAAGATTTTTGGCGCTGTAAGTGGTTAGTAGTTAGCTTTATTGATAAACTCCAGGCTCATTTAACCCTTTTCCCGGTCAGATACCAGGCTGCATTGGCCTTACCGGTTACGGACCCCTAGCAACCTAGAGAAATAATATGGATTTTTTGCCGTTCTTATGTTTTAGCGTCTTTATTGTCGGCTTGATCGTAGGGCTGGTGGTCCTGGTACTGCGTAGTTTTGAAATTGTCCCGGAAGGCTCGGTCGCCATAGTCGAGCGGGGCGGCGAGTTCAAGGGAGTGCTTAATCCTGGCCGCCATTTTTTGATGCCGTTAGACCGTATCCGGGCGCTGGTGGAACTTCAGGAGTTCAGCACAACGGTCCATGCTGACACGGTTATTACCCAGAACGCCACGGTTATCGCCCTGGACATGGACGTGAGTTACCGGATAGCCCGTTATGTACCCCAGAAAGTTACCAGGGACCAGCGTAACCGTATGCAGCCGGTAGCGGTCATTCAGTGGAACCGCATTCAGGTACGTGAGAAAGATGTCTTTAACGCGGTCTATAACGTTGATAACTGGCAGGAGAAGGTCCGGCGCGATGCGGTTGCCATGATGCACGATTATTTTTCCATGATAAACCTGGCCCGTGATATTTTCGGCAATGATGGGGGCGCGATTAAGCGTATCGCCAGTAGTCTGCGCGATATGATTAACGAGGAAACGGCTAAATTTGGGGTGGATGTCACCCAGGTAAAAATCTATAACCTGACCCTGGACGAAGCCACTCGCATGTTCCTGACCGCTCAGAAACGGGCCGAACTTCAAAACGCTCTGCGCCTGCAAGAAGCCGAGAACCAGCGCCAAATCCGCGACACTCTGCACATGAGCAACGACCAGTTGTTGCGCTGGTGGGAAATCGAGGCTCGAAAAGAGTCCCCACCGACTTCCGAGGCTAATATTTTTATCGGCGATGAAGGCCGCAACACCAACCTGATGCCTA
>JAYSYV010000145.1:0-7261 GCA_043727245.1 Chloroflexota bacterium
CAGTAAGTACCCTGACCGTGGCGACCATAGTCATTAGAAAAATAAAACCTCCTGATTTAAAAAACCAGGAGGTTCTACTTTTAGCGGTTTAGTGAGTCAGGTTCTAAACCAACGTGCTGTTACTGGCTACTCTAATTAGTTTCCAGGGGGGTCAGAGCCGGGTTAGCAATAGCCAGGCGATTTCGGCCACTGCCTTTGGCCTGGTAAAGAGCCTGGTCGGCGGCGGCGTTTAACTCGATGGCGGCCTGATATTGAGGATAGGAGGCAATGCCACAACTGAAGGTTGCCGAAAATTCTATCTTGTCGCTTTGGTGGCGAATGAAGGAAAATCTTTCGCGAATTCCGTTCAAGATTCTTTCGGCATTGACCGCATTTGTGCTGGGCAGAATAACAGCAAATTCCTCGCCCCCATAGCGCCCTATTGTATCAGTCTTGCGTAAACGCTGGCGCAGCAAGCGTGAGATACTTTTGATAACCCCATCTCCGGCCAGGTGTCCAAAAGTGTCGTTAACTCTTTTGAAGTGATCAATATCCACCATCGCGAAAGTTAATGGCTCGGAATTGCGTATGGCCTTCGCCAATTCCAGGTTGAGCCGGGCCTTGGTTTCAGTGTGATTTAACAGGCCGGTCAGGCTATCCCGGACCATAAACTCTCGCAGTACCCGTGAGCGTTGGGCGCGGGTGGTGATAGACGATATAAGGTGAGCGGGCATGATAGGTTTGGTTAGGAAATCGTCACCACCCTGGCCCATTGCCGCCAACTGCTGGTTGACATCGGTTTCAGCTGACAGGAAAACAATCGGTATACTTACATAAGCCTGTTGCTGGCGAATGACCGCCGCCAGTTCCGGTCCGCTACACCCCGGCATATGAAAATCCATCAATATTAAGTCCGGCCCCTGTTCAGCCAGCGCTTTGAGGACATCTTTAGGGTGATTTACCACGCGTGTCTTCATTCCGGCGCTGTGTAAAGTTACTCCATAATAATCGGCCAGGCTGGGGTCATCATCAATTATTAAAATCTGGTAGGGGTCCGGCATTTGCGAAGAAGTTAGCTTGTCCAGTATATCAATCAATTCGAGCGTTTTAATCGGTTTAATCAGGTAAGCTTTACCGCCAAACCGGACCGCTTCCAGCCGGGTTTCGAGGTCGGTAAACTCCGAAATGAAGACCAGCGGTATCTCGGCTTGCTTTAATCGCTGGATTTGCTCATTTTCATCCGATTCGTTTAGCTGCTCTGAAGCTTTATTGAGGTCAAAGATTATCGCCGCTGGAAGCTTTGGGGAGTCTGCCTCTTGAATTTGGGTCAGGCGGTTGAAGTAGGCCACTTTGTAACCGAAATAACCTAACTGATGTCCCACACTATCGGCTGTTTCCTGGCCGTCCTCAATTAGCCAGATAAGTCGGTTATCAACCTTTTTGTTCAGGTTTAATTCTGCAACTTTTGTTTCTTCCGGGACTGTCGAAAGCACCCCAGGGACGCTTAAAGCCAGGTTTTCGAGGCTTAAGTGATCGGTTGCCCTACGCCTTATGGTAGGTTCAGGTGGCACTATCACAGCCGGAGGCGGCGTTTCATATTTGCCATTGGTTTGGTTCGGTTCAACCTGTGACTCGTTTGGATGGAGAGCCACAATTTTCAGGTCATCAAACAAAATCTGGATAGCGGCCTCTTTCTGCTTAAAATCAGCCGCATCAGTTTGAATTAAGTCTTTGAGCGCCAGTTCTAATTTGCGAGAAGCCTCCGAAAGCACCGGCAGACCATAGGTTGCCCCGCTCCCTGACAGAGAATGCACTTTTAGATGAAGGTCTTTGAGGTAGTCAATTTGACCGGACGATTGCAAAACTTTAGCCCACCCCCCTTCCAGGGTAGATAATTTCTCAGGCAATCTTTCCCGGTAAGCCTGGTTTAGTTTCTCTAATTCCGCATGTAATTGTTGAAAGGGATCAACCATTTACTCTATTTACCTCTAGCCCGCACAGGAGCTTATTTTTCTTGTTTCTAAACTTTCTAGCCTACTTAGCAGGAACTTTCAACCCATTAAAAATATTTTGAATGGTATTGATTAGTTCCTGGTTGGTAGTACGGGACTTAATTAAGCCGCCCGCAATTTTGCGAGAAATCCCTGGCTCCAATTCATTGCCGGAAAACACTACCACTGGAATAGTTCCCAGGGCCGGATTATTCAGCAAGGCAGGGAGACTGGCGCTTGAACTATCGGGCAACTCTACGTCCAGTAGAATCAGGTCAAATCTTTCCTCTTCTAATTTCTTTATGGCTTCTTTAGCCGTCCGGGCGCTGCTAACTTCGGCTATCCCTGATAAAAGAACCGCGACAACCTGGACCAAATCCCGGTCATCTTCGATATGCAAGATACGTGACCGTTTATTTTCGGACATACCGAACCGAACAGCGTTTTCTATAGCCGAGATTAACCTGGCCTGGTCAATTGGCTTATTAATCCAATCTACCACCGTAAAAGCTTGCCCGTTAAACTCTATTTCACCCTGTTCGGCGATAGCCGAAACCACGATAATCGGCATAAGCCGGGTTTTTTCCCGGCTGCGTAGTTCGCGAAGTAGGGCCATACCGTCTTCATCTGGCAGCAATAGGTCCAGCGTCATAACTGCATAAGTATTTAACTCCAGGAGATGGCGTGATTCCGCCGCGCTATAGGCGATGTCGCAGTTAAAGCCCAACTGGCGGAAAGTTTGGTACAGTAACAGGGCCACATCGTGGTCATCTTCGCAAATCAGGATTTTTAAGTCCCGGTCTACGCTTGGCCGTTGGAGAATCTCCGCCAGGGTAGCTAAATTCTGGGTGGGGCCAGGCAAATCCAGTAAAAACTGCTGGTTATTTTTGATATTATCTGTTAGCAAAGGCAGGTCGAGATAAAAGGTAGTGCCTTGACCGGGGCTGGTGGTGAAGTCAATCGTTCCCTTGAGTTTCTCTATAATCGCTTTAGAAATACTTAACCCCAGGCCAGTGCCGCCTTTCTGGCGAGTATCTGAGGAGTCGGCCTGGGCAAATTTCTGGAAAATCCGCCCCTTAAATTCTTCCGAAATACCGGGGCCTTTATCCGTCACGCTGATGCGGACTACTTTTTCATTCAGGGCGAAAACCATAACCTTAACCGGTTCTTCAGGCGGTGAAAACTTGGCCGCATTGGAAAGCAAGTTGATTATAACCTGGATCAGCCGGTCATTATCGGCCATAACCATGAAGTTATCCAGGTGGTCTTCAATTTCACATTGAAAGCTCACGCCGTATTGGTCGGCGAAAGAGCGGGTAGAATCAATTGCCTGTTTGACCAGCGGGGCCAGTTCCAGCGGCCTTAAGTGAAAGATCATCTTACCGGACTCGATTTTCTCGATGTCCAGAATATCGTTAATTAGCCTGACCAGGCGTTCGCTATTTTTGTGGGCAATACCTAGCATAGTGCGGGTAGCCGGGGTGATTTCTCCGGCAACTCCGCCCATAATCAGACCAAGCGAACCCAGAATAGAGGTAAGAGGGGTCCGTAACTCGTGGCTTACTACCGAAATGAACTCGGTTTTTAGCTGCTCGACTTTCTTCCTCTCAGTAATATCGCTAAAGCTACAAATTACGTTACTGACGTAGCCTTCCTCGTTCAACAAAGGCTCGGCGTTTACCAGAAGCCAGACCCAACTGGCATCTTTTGGGCGATAAACCCCCATAGTTACATTCCGAATTGGTTTTTTGGTAAGTATAGCCTGTGGTAAAGGATGCTTTTCGCCCGGAAAGTCCGTCCCATCTTCTTGAATGCACTTCCACGCTGGGTCAAAAGAAGTTCTACCCAGGAGCTGGTCAGACGTTAAGCCCAGCAATTCACTGGCAGCATCGTTAGCCAGTATAATTTCAGATTTAGGCCCGTTCAATGTCACCCCAACCGTTATCTTTTCGGTTAAGAGGCGGAAGCGCTTTTCGCTTTCTCGCAAAGCGTCTTCGATTTTCTTATATTCGGTCAGGTCTTGAAAAGTAGTCATAGCGGCTTTTAATGTACCATCCCGGTTGTAGATCGGGTTGGCTTGAAAGGCAATATATCGTCGTTTACCATTCAGGTTCGGGAACCATCTTTCCGTGCGAATACTTTGACCATACGGTTTGGTTTTAATCTTGTAATCCTGGTACAGGCTATCTAACTGGGAGTAATCCTGGTCAATAATCATGTCGTTAAGGGTAGGCCGTTCCTCCGAGTAAAAAGCCTGGCGGTGATTACTGGTACCCAACATCTCGGCACTTTTAAACCCGGTTAATTTCTCCAGGGCCGGGTTCCAGATTAGTACCTTATGCTGTTTATCAATAACCAATTTCCCTAATGGAGAAAGGTCCAATATGTTATTGGCAAAGTCTTTTTGCTCGGTAAGTTCAAGTTCGGCCTTGCGCCGGTCATTGCTATACTGGCGCAGCATGTAAGCCATCAACCCAAACAAACAGGCGCTGAGTAAGGTCAGGATAAGGAAAGTACGACTGTTAAAGGTTGAGCCGTTCTGGGCAATTTGAGAGCGCTCCTGAAGCAGATTAGTTTCCTCGGCCACCATCTGGTCAAGCGTAGCATGGATTTGCTCCATCAAGCGAAATCCATTATTAGTCAGGATGTAACCCTTAACCGCTTCAAATCCTTGTTGCTGGCTTACCTGGATATCTTTCTGTAAAAGGTCGAGCCGTTGCTGGACAAGGGGTTGTAGCACACTCAAGTTTTTCTGCTGAGTTGAGTTATCTGAAGTGAGAGCCTTTAACGTCTCTATTTTCTTGGAAATTAGTTGCTTAGATTCATTATAAGGCTCCAGGTATTCAATCTGTTGAGAAATTATATAGCCGCGCTGCCCAGACTCGGCCTCATTTACCAGGGAGTGTACTTCTTCCAGTTGGGCCAGTACAATATTGGTATGAGAAATCAGGTTTGCGTCTTCTTGAGAATTTCTGACGTTCCAGAAAGAAAAAACTGCCCTTATTGCCAGTACCGTCAAGGCCAGCCCCAGCGCATATATAATTTTATTCTTATAAGTCCACTTCATTTATTTAATTTTGGAGCCTGGCATAAAAGTTTTATCTTCTTCCCTGAGATACTGTTAAAACAAAGCAACATTTAACCCATTCAAATAGTTTTCAGCGGTTACCCTATATAAATTATTCTAACACTTAAGTCTTACAGTTTAGATTACAATCCTATAATATGTTAGGAGTTAAATGAAGCAAGAATAGCAAACTGCAATAATTCTATCACTAACCAGCGCTAGTGGTATATTTGCATCACATATTTGAGTATAGCATAAGAAACTGACCATTGACCCGTTACTTTTATCCCCCTTAATTAGCGTATTTAGGTGATAGTTGTAGGAAATAGTTAATTTCAGTTATAGAATTGTATAAATATAATTAAAGAGCGGAATTACATCATTGACGTAATTCCGCTCTTTAATTTCGAGTTCAGGTTCTATTTTAAGGACCGGTCTACCAGGATGAGCCGCTACCGTTGTTAGGTTTGGTAGGCGGCTCTTCAAAATTGGTAGTCTGGGTATTGGTGTTTTTGGGGGTGCGATTAAACAACCGCCCAAGAAGACCGCCACCACCCTGCCCAGGGTTAGCGATTCGACCTAAAAGTCCTTGCCCATTTGGATTGGGATTGGCAATTTTGTTTAACAATCCGTTATGACTGCCTTCTTTTTTACTAAATAACCCCATCTCAATTCTCCTTTAGCTTGCTATAATTTCCTGTTATGCGGTTTACTGAAGCCCAAGATTGATATCCGCTTACTTCACAATTAACTCAACGCAAAATAAGTGCCAGCATTTTTGCGGTTTATAACTTATAATCAAGGGAATAGCGAAGAAGCTTGAAACCGGGCAACCAAAACATTACAATCCAGTTATCCTCTGGTAGCGCAAACGGGTCGAGCCAGGGTTTATAATTAGCAGGGAAAGGAAGCCAAGGCTTTATGCAGGAAAACAATGAAGGTTTGCTGGATAACGACGAAACGATCCTGGTTATGGTGCATAAACGCATTCGTAAACATGCCGGGTACGACCTGGACAGCCTTGAAATTACCAAAGCCCTGGGAGACCTGGGTTATCCGTTGAGCGAAGAGGAAGTGCTGGAAGGTCTGGGCCATTTGAAAAGCGAAGGGTATCTACGGGCTTTCGAGGATACCGATGACTTTAGCCGGAGTGGGCCGCGCATCGTACGTTACTGGGGTCTGGAAATTACCCCGGAAGGAGCCATGAAGGCGATTGCCCTGATGAACCAGTTTCGCTATGGGGCTTAAAGCTTCAAGTATCTATAAGTTAATTATCTCATTATCGGCGACTCATTTCTTTAAGGAATTAGCATGACGCTTGAAAAAGAAAACTTGGATAAACCCGCTCATAGCGAGGGCGATATTGCCACTTTGTTTGAAGAGCGCGGGATTCGGTGGACTCCCCAGCGCCAGATGGTGCTGGATACTTTTCAACGGCGCAGCGGGCATATTTCCGCCGAAGAAGTTCATTCCGAGATAAGCAAACTTTTTCCCAGGGTAAACCTTTCTACTGTCTATCGGACCCTGGAACTGCTTTGTGAGTTAGGTGTGGCCGTGGAAGTCGAGCCTGGCAAGGACGGCGACCGCCGCCGCTATGAACTTGTCGAAGGGGCCGAACATTACCACCTGATTTGTGAGGTTTGCGGAGCCGAAATGGAAGTGGCCCCGGAGGTTATCAAGCACCTACAGGCCCAAATCCAGGAGCGGTACAATTTCCAGCTCAAGTTGCCTCATTTTGTCGGATTAGGCCGCTGCGCCAACTGCCGGGAACACGCCCCGTTTCAGTCGCCCGAACAAGAGTACACTCATAGGCACACTTACGAGCATGACCACACTCACGACCACGAACATGATCATGTTCACGATGAATAAACAGCCTTGAAACGGGCTAAAGCTAGCGGCTTTTGCTTTCAAAATAATCAGGGTAGGCTGGCCCCCTAAAGTAAATAAATTCACAAATAACCCAAAGGAGGAGCTATGGCAGAGCGAGAGCAAGCCGGTAGCACAGAGCAGAATGCGGAGTTAAATCTTAATCTGGATCAGGAAGTAAAGAGCCACCAAAACGATATGGTCCGGCTGCGGCGCGATTTTCACCAGCACCCGGAGCTTTCTTTTGCCGAGGACCGCACCAGCCGCATTGTAGCCGACCGGCTGGTAAAATCCGGTTTAAAGGTGCGGACTCAGGTAGGCAAGACCGGGGTTGTCGGCATCCTGGAAGGCAACC
>JAYSYV010000146.1:0-7258 GCA_043727245.1 Chloroflexota bacterium
GTAAAAAGCTCTGCATTTGAATTGCCCATAAAACCGCCGATGTCCGCGCCGACAAAGGGCTGTCCGGAAACTCCAAAGCCCATCGCCATGGGCATACTAAGCCAGAGATGCTCCCAATTTGAAAGATTATCCCCCATCCAATTGGCGGCATAGCGCTGGATGCCCGCAAAACCGGCTCGCGACAGCACAAAAGTCCTTTTGTCGGGCATAGCCTTCAGCAGGCCGTCGGTTGTACCCATTGCCATTAACAGGGCGTACTGGTTGTGGTATCGAGCATGCGTGTAACGCCCCTTGCCAAAACGCATCGCCTCCGAGGGGATGTCGCCCGTGGCTGGCTCGTTCATGTCGTTCCAGATGCCTGCCAGCCCGGATTGAACATGTGCAGCGTTCAATTCTCCCCACCAGGCCCGGCCCTCCTCTGTGACAAAATCCGGGAAAGCGGTTTTCCCCGGCCAGACCTGCCCCAGATAGATAGCCCCACCCTCCGTTTTACACAGTATGTCGCGTTCGAGCGCCTGGTCAAAGACCCAGTAGCCAGGGTCGTACTTGACACCCGGATCAACGATGGTAATAGCCCGAAAACCCTGCTCGGACAATCGGTTGAGCATGCCGGGAACATCCGGGAAAGCTTCCTCGTTCCAGGTAAAGACGCGATACCCATCCATGTAATCAATATCCAGCCAGAGCGCATCACAGGGGATTTGTTTTTCTCGATACCGGGCGGCCAGCGCCTCTATGTTAGCCTGGGTATAGTTATGCCAGCGGCACTGGTGATAGCCCAGCGACCACAAGGGCGGCGGCTGCATCCGTCCGGTGAGCCAGGTATAAGCCTGGAGAATCTCAGGCATAGTCGGGCTGGCAAAGATGTACTCGGTATATTGTCCGCCCTCGAACTGCAAAGCATAATTTGTCTGGTGGTTAAACTCAAAATAGCCGCGATAGCCGTTATCAATAAACAGCCCGGCCATTTTATTCCCTTCGTAGGGCATGTGGTAAAAGAAGGGAATCGAAACATAATAAGGGTCGTACTCGGTGCTGTTGTTATCCCCACGCGGGTCGCCGGGAACCTTGCTGGCACGTACCACCCCCGCAGTATTGGGGTCTTGTACATCGGTATTCCAGAGGGTAAAGTCGCGTCCGCTGCGGTTGAAATGGCCGGTCTTCTCGCCCAATCCGAAGAAGGCATCTTCCTGGCGGCGGTTGCGCCTGACCACAAAGGTATCGTTAAGGGTCGCATAACCCCAGTAATTGCCGTCCCGGTCCTGGTAACTCTCGAAAATTGTGCTGCCGTCCGAGCGGTGAGCATCCAGGCGGAAAGGCTGCCGCCAGAGGGTTAAGACCATCTGACCGGTAGTTATACGGGTGGCCTCTGCGTCTGTCGTGACGTTGAATACCGGAGGGGCAGCGTCAGGTGCGGCCTGGACGGCAAAGGTTGGTTCCTCATCGAAAATTCCACCCCGGCTAATCTTTACTCGCATGAGGTCATCCCGGATGACATCAATACGCAATAGTTCGCTATCTACTTTCGCCAGGATACCTCGGTCAGTTCGGCTAATCTTCGTTACTTGCTCGAAACGCGTAAAGTATTTGGTATCAATCAAGTCTGACATAAAATACAATCCTTCTTCACTGAATTGGAATTGCTAAGAACCATCCACACTGGTACAAACAGCAAATTATACACCATCCTTTTGGATAATAACGACTGATTCCTGGACAATAGCGACTTTCTTAAAAGGAAAATATAAAGCAATTTGATTTGACAACGTTACCCTACATAAACGAGAATGCTTAAATAACCCTGTTAATAGTAAGCCACGCTAAAAACATGGGAGCGAATGTGGTCCGGTGGCTGCCGCAGTCTTCAAAACTGTTGTACACCGTTAAGAACGGTGTAGGTGGGTTCGACTCCCATCCGCTCTCGCCAATAACATTGGGTTTAAAAGAGATTTAAAAGTAATCTTGTGGAACAAATAATGAATCCAACAAATCATATTCATAATCTTGAATTTAGCGATATAAAATTAACGTCCCTGGCCGCTTGCGCGGGTTGAGCGGGGAAAATGGGTCCATCGGACCTGGAGCAGGTTCTGCTTCCGCTGAAAAAATATTCAAATCCCAATTTAATAGTTGGTCTGCAAGCGAGTGATGATGCGGCTGTCTACCAGTTGAGTTCGGACCAGGCTCTGGTGCAAACGGTAGATTTCTTTCCGCCTGTTGTAGACGATCCCTATATGTATGGGGCCATTGCTGCCGCTAATGCCATGAGCGATGTATACGCTATGGGTGGCGAAGTAATTATGGGCCTCAATATTGTCGGGTTCCCGGAGGATTTGCCAAATTCTATTTTGAGCCGGATACTACAGGGCGGGGCTGATAAAATGGCCGAGGTAGGGGCAATTGTGGCCGGTGGTCATACAGTCACCGACAAGGAACCTAAGTATGGCCTGTGTGTCACCGGGCTAATTCACCCTGGTCAGATTCTTACCAAAGGCGGCGCAAAGCCGGGCGACCTGCTTTATTTGACTAAACCATTAGGAACCGGCGTAATAACTACCGGCGGTAAGCGCGGGGTGGTTGACCGGGAGACTATGGAAGCGGCCATTACCAGTATGGCTCGTCTAAACCGCAGGGCTTCACAGTTGGTTCGGCAATCCGGCATTGAAAATATCCATGCCTGTACAGATATTACCGGCTTTGGCATCCTCGGCCATGCTTCCGAAATGGCTAAACAGAGTAAAGAGGTTGACCTGATTTTTGAAGTTGACAAAATTCCATTCCTGCCAGGAGCCAGAAAATATGCCCAGATGGGTTGTTTACCGGGCGGGGTAGGGCGCAACCGGGCCTTCCTGCAAACCGAAGGGCATCCGATGGTTCAAATTTCAAAGTCCATTCCCGACGACCTGGAAAATCTTCTTTTTGACCCGGAAACAAGCGGCGGGCTTTTCTTTGCCATAGACCCTAATTGCGCTGCTGCAATCAAGGCGGCTTTTAATCAAGCTGGTGAAAGTTTATGGCGCGTCGGAAGCGTCGTTCAAGGTAGCGGTCTCATATTGGTAAGGTAGACTTAGCATTCTATAAGCCAGGTTATATAAAAAATCTCAAAGAGGGGTTCTTTACAGAGGTGACACCTGAGTTGAGAGTGGTATATAATCATAAAGGTCTGATAAAAGGTTTTAAGAAATGTAGCTATTTTTAGACAATATGCAACCGGTCTGGTTTCAAAATCAGCGCAAGTACTTTCCAGCGCTGAACAGGTAAATTATATGATGATTTTGGATTTTTGTTCGTCCGTAAAGTGAATTAACACCAGTTTAACCGACGCCGTGGGCGGTCGTATAACTGACCTGAACCGGAAAACCGGTAATTGTAATACTGCGCGTAGAAAAGACTGCCAGAGCCATCCGGTATTCAGGTTACTTTTTGATATACAAGGACTTTATATCGCATGTTCTCGATTGTTCCTCCGACAAGTCAACAGGAATTTAAATGGAAGGCTCGCGTTAGCTGGTTAGCTGGCGACCGCTCCACGGCTTATACTCGGAACAATTCTTTTCTCATCGAAAAACAGGCTAGTTTCAAAGAAAAAGACCCCTATCCAAGTGCAATTGAATATCTCCTGGGTGCGCTTGGTGGCGATATTGCCGCCGGGTTTCATTCGATTGCTCCGCGTTTCGGGGTATCAATTGATGCTTTGGAAGTGAGCCTAAGCGGCCAGTTAAATAACTCGCTGGTTTTACTGGGTGTTATCGGTGAGTCCGGTCATCCAGGACTGGAGACAATCGAAGGACGGGTCTATATCAGCGCCGACGCTGACGAAGAAATTTTACAGGAAATATGGGATTTAGTTCAAAAACGCTCTCCACTCTTTAATACGCTTAAACGCAGCGTTAACCTGAAGTTCGCACTGGTAGTAACCATGTGAATTTGTGGTTGCGGTTAACAACATCAGGTTTATCATACTTTAAAGGTTAAATTTTATCTTTTAATCAGGAAGGCACTGAAATGTACCGGTTGAACGCTGAACAAACGGTTCTGGTCGAAAAAGTTCGCCAAATCGCCGCTGAATCTATCGCACCCTTCGCCAGCGATGTAGATGCCCAGAGTCGTTTTCCCACGGAAGCAATTGAGGCTCTGGCGAAAGCCGACCTCCTGGGTTTAACGGTTCCGGTGGAATACGGAGGATTAGGCCAGGGCTTGCGAGTTGCTGGCGCAGTTCTGGATGAAATAGCCCAGAACTGCGCTTCAACGGCAATGGTCTACCTGATGCACCTGAGCGGTTGCGCCTGTTACGTGGCTTTCCCGGCTCTTTTTGAAAACATTTTACGGGAAATGGCTGCCGGGCGACACCTCACAACCCTGGCCTGGAGCGAAAGAGGTTCGCGCAGCCACTTCTGGGCACCGGTCAGTCAGGCCGTTGAAAACGAGGGGGAACTAACTCTTTCGGCTACCAAATCCTGGGTTACTTCAGCCGGGAAGGCCGATAGTTATGTGGTTTCTACCCGCACCCCTGGCGGAACGGCTTTCAATGACACTATGCTCTATGTGGTTTACAAAGATGATCCGGGTTTCGCGATTAACGGAGCCTGGAACAGCCTGGGTATGCGCGGTAACGGCAGTTCTCCGATGGTGCTGGAAAATACAATCATCCCGGCAGACCGCGCCATATGCGCTCCCAGTGACGGTTTCCGAACCATGTTGGAAGTGGTCTTGCCCTGGTTCAACCTGGGTAACTCGGCGGTTTCGATTGGCTTGTCCGAAGCGGCGGTCAAAGCTACTGTCGGTCACTTAACCGGCAACGGGATGCAGCATCTTGGTACAAGGCTGGCTGACTTCCCGACTCTGCGGGCCAGGCTGGCCCAGATGCGTATTGAGACCGATAAATCTCGCGCTCACCTGGTAGCGGTAATCGACTCAGTAGAAAATCCCGGACCAATGACCACTTTAATGGTTCTTGAGTCTAAAGCCTCTGCGGCTGAAGCCGCCATCAAGGTTACTGACATGGGGATGCAAGCCTGTGGTGGCGCAGCCTTCAGCAAGCATTTAACCATAGAACGCAATTTCCGGGACGCACGGGCGGCCAGTGTAATGGCTCCCACCACCGATGTTTTGTGGGATTTCATTGGACGGGCCTTGTGTGGTATTGATTTATTCTAATTTCTGAGCGGAGGAGAAGAAACAAATGCAAGCCCCTATTCTGGTTGGTGCAGTGGTGTACGACCCTAAAGTAGTGGTCATCTGGGACATCATCAAAGAGTATTTTATCAACGAAAATTGCCCGATGGATTATGTTTTCTACAGCAACTACGAACTGATGGTTGAGGCGCTGGTAGCCGGGCATATCCATATTGCATGGAACTCGCCGTTAGCCTGGTTGGAGGCAGAACGAGAAACTAACAACAAGTGCCGGGCGATTGCCATGCGGGACACTGACCGCGACCGGGTATCTCATATTATTGTCGGGCGAGACAGCGGTATCTCCAGCCTAGCCGACCTTCGAGGCAAAACGGTCGCAACCGGGGCCAAAGATTCCCCCCAGGCCACTTTAATTCCACTTCAGGTACTGCGTCGGGCCGGTCTGGAAGCCGATAAAGATTTTACTCTCCGGCGTTTTGACCTGCTAGTAGGTAAACATGGGGATCATGTGGGCGGGGAACTGGAAGCTTTACGAAGTTTGCAGCGTGGGGAAAGCGCTGCCTGCGCCGTGCTGGATTTAAACTGGACCAACTGGCAGGCCGATGGCACAGTTGACCCGGCTAAATTAATGGTCCTGGCAACTACTCCGCCCTTTGACCACTGCAATTTCACGGTCCGGGCAGATTTCCCGGCAGATGAAGAAAAACGCTGGCTGGATGTTTTATTCCGCATGAGTTATAGCAACCCGGCACACCGCGAAATGATGGACATGGAAGGGCTGAAGGAATGGTTGCCTGGCCGCTTAAGCGGGTATGCCCTGCTGGACGAGGCCGTCAAAGCCCAGGATTTTTTCCCTGAGGTCACATGATAGAGTTACCACTATTCCCCGTAACAACGGTCGGCAGTTGGCCCCGGTCTACCACTCTGTTACGGGCGCAACGTCAAAAGCAGCGGGGGCAATTAAGCCGGGCCGAATTCGAACAGTTAGCTAATACGGCAGTGCAAGAAGTCTTGCGCCGCCAGGAGGCCGCCGGGGTAGACCTGGTGACGGATGGAGAACAGCGGCGAGATAACTTTTATTCTTTTGTCACCGAAAAACTGGCCGGAGTCCAGTTGATGACACTGGCTGAGATGCTGGAAGTGGTTGAAGATAAGGCTGGCTTTGAAAGAATTCTGGGAACTTTAGATGTACCGGCCTACTCTATCAGTAACCCGACCTGTATTGGACCGGTTAAACGTAATTCTCCGCTGGCCCTGGATGAATATCTCTATACCCGCAGCCAGACCGACCGCCCCATCAAGGTTACGCTGCCTGGACCCTACCTATTAACTCGGGCTATGTGGGTCAAAGAAGTAGCTCAAGCCACCTACCCCACTAAAGAAGACCTGAGTGAAGATGTGGTAAAAATCCTACAGGCTGAAATTCAAGAGCTTATTCAGGCCGGGGTTGATTTCATCCAGTTAGACGAACCCGTCCTGACCGAACTTGTTTTCAGCACAGGCCAGACCCGCACTTTTATGTGCGCGGCCCTTTCAGCGCGAGCCGACCCCAGCGAAGAACTGGAATTTGCAGTTGGTTTAATTAACCGGGTTCTGGAAGGAACCCAGGCAGTCCGAACCGGGTTACACATCTGCCGGGGTAACTGGAGTCAGCAGGAAAGTACCTTACTTAGTGGCTCTTATTTCCCCCTGATTCCCTACCTGAACCGGATAAAGGTTCAGCAGTTGGTACTGGAGTACGCTACGCCCAGGGCCGGAGAACTGGCCGCCTTACTACAGTCAAAGGAAATTAGAGCCGAAAAGGAGTTGGGTTTAGGGGTGGTTAATCCGCGAACTCCTCATATTGAACCGGTTGAAACAATCGTTGAGCGAGTGAGGGAGGCTTTAGAATACCTACCAGCCAGGCAGATTTATCTCAATCCTGATTGCGGGTTTGGAACCTTTTCTAACCGGCCAATGAACTCAAACGAAATAGCCGGAGCCAAATTGCAGGCCATGGTCGAAGCAGCTACTTTCTTACGCCGGGAATCAGCTACCCATGCGGTTTAAATCAAGACAAGGTGGTACTCCCGCTTGTTGACTTCCTATACGACTGACTCGATTTCCGAAGGGGTTTTAGGGT
>JAYSYV010000147.1:0-2345 GCA_043727245.1 Chloroflexota bacterium
ATTGCTTCTTCGGGGGTTAAGGGGTAAAAAATGACCTTATTTCTAAAAAACCGTTACATCTGGGATTTCTGGTTCGCCAAAGATAAAGCCGATTATCACGTATTCTACTTGCAGGCATCACGCTCGCTACCTGATCCAGACCAACGTCACTGGAACGTTTCGATAGGCCACGCGGTTTCTCAGGATTTGGTCAAATGGCAGGTGCTACCGGATGCGCTTAAACCGGGGCCAGCCGGAACCTGGGATGACTACACCACCTGGACTGGTAGCGTTATCCGCCACGAAGACAAATGGTATCTTTTTTATACCGGAACCTGTCACGCTGACAAGGGTCTGGTGCAAAAGATAGGTCTTGCCACATCCCCAGATTTAATTTCCTGGGAAAAGCACCCGGCCAATCCCCTGATAGTAGCCGACCCGCAGTTTTACGAGGAACTTGACCTTAAACTATGGCATGACCAGGCTTGGCGCGACCCTTTCGTCTTTCGAGACCCAACAACCGGCGAGTTCCATGCTTATATCACGGCACGGGTGAATTATGGTCCCGCAGATGGGCGTGGAGTAATAGCCCATGCCCGCTCGAAAGATTTGCTCGATTGGGAGGTATTACCGCCTGTCACCGGGCCAGGCGATTTCGGTCAAATGGAAGTACCGGAGCTTGTGCAAATAAACGGGCGTTACTACTTAATTTTTTGCAGCTCGACCGAGTTATCCTCAAAAATTCGTAAAGAGCGAACCGGTCAATTTGAACCAATAATCGGCACGCATTATCTGGTTTCTGAAAATATGCTGGGGCCGTTTCGTTATACCACCGATGATTTCCTGGTAGGTGACAAAACCGGTTCGCTTTACGCCGGGAAATTGATCCAGGCCCCTGATGGAGAATGGATGTTTATGGCCTGGCTCAATACCGATAGCGAAGGGAAGTTCTGGGGTGCTTTGAGCGACCCGACACCGGTTAGTGTTGACGAAAAAGGAAACCTGGAAGTAACTACTACAACTATTCGAGGTCGATTAGGTTTGGAGGGTGTTAGCTAAATTCAAAATTAACTCATCTTTCAGGAATCAGGTCAGGCCCTCAGCTGATGTGACACCGTATTAATAACCTTGATTGCTAGTTGACGCCCATAAGAAATTCTTACAAAATTGAGTTCACCACAACCAAATTAGTAAGGAGAAAGCTTATGAGTGCCGAACGGATTATAAGGTATTGTCAGGTTAGGTAGCGGTAGAAAGCAAAATGTGAGATGCTCTCGATAATTCTTTCTATTAACCTCCTGAACATTGAGAGCAGTGTAACCACCTGAAAACCAAACCGGCCAAACCCCAGAAAATCAAGATAGCCCCTTCTTACAAAGGGCATCTCATCGTTACCCCAGTGAAATTATTGAAGAAGCAGTTTGGCTCTATTTCAACTTTGCTCTCAGCTTCCGAGAAGTTGAAATGATGCTGGCGCGGCGCCGGGTAGAGGTGAGTTACGAAACTATCCGGCAATGGTGTCTCAAATTCGGCCAGGCTTTTGCGAGCTAACTACGTCGTCGTCGAGCCCCCGCCCCGGCGATAAATGGCATCTGGATGAGGTGGTGCTTAAAATCAAAGGTAAACTGTGCTATTTGTGGCGGGCAGTTCAGTTGATCAAGAGGGCGTAATTTTGGATATTCTGGTTCAATCCCCCCGTACTACCAAAGCTGCTACAAAGTTCTTTAAGAAACTTTTAAAGGGGTTTGAGTACGTACCACGGGTGATAATCACGGATAAACTGAGAAGTTATGGGGCAGCCAAAAAGGAATTGTTGCCCAGAGTAGAACACCCGCAGCACAAAAGGCTTAATAATCGGGCGGAGAATTCGCATCAACCGACCAGGGTACGGGAAAGAAAAAGTAATGCGCAGATTTAAGTCACAAGGACAGGCCCAACGTTTCTTATCGGCCCAGGGTCCAATCCGAGAGCATTTTAGGCCGAAGCGGCATAAGATGAGTGCTTCGGATTATCGTGCCAAAATGCGGGAGCAATTTGCGGTATGGAATGAAGTAACCGAGCTGTCTAATGGTACATAAAGGCAAATAATCTGACTAACTGCTGTGTTAAAAGCTTTGAAGAAGTTCACCTTTGAAGTTGCCTGTCCTGGAAAAACAACTTGACAAAACCAAAATTATCATATAAGTCGAGTTAAGGAGTTAAAAGCAAATATAACTTGCTATACCTGGGCAAGCATGTCCGTTTTACGAACAACTTTGTCACTATTATACCTTTCAACTATCGCCCGATAGCGCTAAACTGACAGGGAGTATTTGGTAAATTCAAGAATATCGCTTTAATGCAGCCGATATCTGCCAAATTTCCTT
>JAYSYV010000148.1:0-2345 GCA_043727245.1 Chloroflexota bacterium
CGCTGGTTTGACCTGGCCGAATTGGAGGCGAGTACTTTAAACCTGCGCTCCGGCCCGTTCAAACAACTTTACCGGCAGTTGAGTGAGGGCCGGATTTACCCGCTCGAAGTCGTCCAGCACGAACCGCTTGACGCTGAAACTTAAATTAACCGGCGGCCTTTAAGGGCGTTTGATAACGTCACTTCGTCGGCGTATTCCAGGTCGCCTCCGACCGGCAGCCCGGTTGCCAGAGTTGAAATAGTCGCGCCCAGCGACACCAGCAGGCGGTTGATGTAGTTCGCGGTAGCCCGACCTTCCACGTTAGGGTTCATTGCCAGGATGACTTCGTTGATGTCGTTCAGCTTAACCCGGTCAATCAATTCGCGGATGCGTAAATCGTCGGCCATAATTCCGTTTATCGGATCAATATGGCCGTGGAGGACATGATAGAGGCCGTTAAACTCGTGAGTTTTTTCCAGGGCGACCACGTCCAGCGGTTCTTCGACCACGCACAGGAGGGTGCGGTCGCGGTCGTAGCTGGCGCAGACCGGGCAGGGGTCTTGCTCGGTCAGGTTAAAACATTCCGAGCAATACACGATTTTTTCTTTTACATCTATAATGGCCTGAGCCAAAGCTTCGGCATCATCCTTGGAGCCACGCAAGATATAAAAAGCCAGACGCGAGGCGGTTTTGGGGCCAATCGTGGGCAGCTTGTTCAACTCATCAATCAACCGGGATACCGGCTCGGCAGTTACCTTCATCAGTTACCTTTTTCTCCAAACGTTTTATATAAATTATCGGCGGATTTAGAGATTCGAGCCACTTTTTCTAAGTCTTTATTGATACAAGTATTATACAGGATGAAAGGCAAAATCTGGTCTATAAACCTTTCATTTTAATCACACATCCTTTACCGGTTGCTAACTCGTTGCCTATGTTATAGTTTCGGCTTTAGTTTATAATAAAGACTGACTATACACTGATTTTTATCGAATTGGACCATTAGAGGAATTGTAAAATGGAAACGTTGAGGCGTATGACCGAGATAGCCGGGGCCAGGCAAAAACCGACCGTATTAATCGTAGGGGGCGGACTGGCCGGGCTGACCGCTGCCAAGTACCTTTCCGATGGCGGCTATGCTGTCACTTTGCTGGAAAAAAGGCCTATCCTGGGCGGGAAAGTTTCGGCCTGGAAGGATGCCGAGGGCGATTGGATTGAAACCGGCCTTCACGCTTTCTTTGGTGCTTACGAGGATATTTATACCCTCATGCGTGAGCTTGGCACTTACGACAATATAGACTGGAAAAAGCACGAACTGACCTATACTCTCGAAGGAGGCGAACGCTTTTCCTTCGCGACGGTTAATCTCCCCAGTCCCTTTCATCTTTTGCCAGCCGCCTTCAAAAACCGCTACTTCACCCTGGCCGAACGCCTGACCCTGGTCAAAGCCCTCGGCCCAATGCTCTTTGGTTCGGCCAAATACTTTACCAGCCAGGATAAATTTTCTTACGAACAATGGCACGAACGCTGGGGCATTAGTAGGCGCATGCTCAAGAAGATGTTTATGCCCATGGCCCTGTCCCTGAAGTTTCTGCCACCCGATGAAATCTCGGCCAAAATCGTGCTGGACGTAATCGGTATCTTCCTGCGCCAGAATAAGGCCAGCCGGATGGGCCTGCTCAAAGGTTCGCCGGATGAACTGTTGACCGGCCCAATTGCCGATTACGTCCGTAAAAAGGGTGGGGTAGTCAGGACCGAAGCCAAAGTCAAAGAAGTTTTGCTGGATGAAACCGACCGGCACAAGCTGGCCGGGGTAATTCTGGAAGATGGCGAACGGTTGACCGCCGATAATTATCTGTTTGCGTTGCCTATGCACAACCTGAAAAAGCTCATCCCGACCGAGCTATACGATACCGAAACTTTCTTCGCCAACCTGCGAAATATCCAGAGCGTGCCGGTTATTTCGGTCCAACTCTGGCTGGACCGTCAGGTTAGCTACGTGGATAACTTGCTTTTCTCGCCGGACGGTTTTATTCCGGTTTATACCGATATGGGCAATTCTAATCCTGAATATAATTGCGATGGCAAAAGCCGGTTTCATTGTTGCGTGGCCCCGGCCAAAGACCTGATTAAAAAGAGCGATGCCGAGATTATTGAAACGGTCTGGGGCAATTTGCAATCGGTTTTCCCGGACGGCAGCAAGGATGCTAAAATTGAGAAAGCAGTAGTGGTGCGGATTCCCTGGTCGGTCTACAACCCGGCCCCTGGCATAGACCAATTCCGTCCCAGCCAGGAAACCCCGGTAAAGAATCTCTGGCTGGCCGGAGGCTACACTCATCAGAAGTTTTACGACTCGATGGAAGGGG
>JAYSYV010000149.1:0-2345 GCA_043727245.1 Chloroflexota bacterium
GCCAGTTAGAGCGCTGACCTTGGATGGCCTGGGGCAAAAGCGAAAGTAAGGGAGCGTCTAACAGGTGAAAAAACCGGGGCGAACTGGTAAAATCCATAATGAGAGAACCTTTCTAAATAAAGTTGGTCGTTAGATAACCGAACTTTACCACAGCGAGGTTCTCTCAGGCCTGGGGATGACCTTATCTCCTTGATATTCGATTATTAAAGTACGCCCTAATCCACTCCTGAGCTTAGCGCATTACTGATAAGCTCTCCCACATTAAATGAGCTTGTGGGGTAAAGTAAATACAGCTATTTGCCTCCGAAGTGCGGTTGCCGCTTTTCTACAAAGGCCTGAATTCCTTCGTGAGCATCAGCAGTTTGAAATAAGTTGGCCAGAACAGACCCTTCAAACGATAGCATTA
Organism: Chloroflexota bacterium; assembly: GCA_043727245.1. Lineage (GTDB taxonomy): Bacteria > Chloroflexota > Chloroflexia > Chloroheliales > Chloroheliaceae > 54-19. The sequence goes on from JAYSYV010000149.1 coordinate 407, forward strand.
CGTCCAGCGGCGCTTCCAATCCGTGGTTAACCAGCCTCTTGGCCTCCCTTACGGCAATTGCGGCCTTGCCGGCGATTTCCTGGGCCAGTTTTAAGGCTTCCTCCAGCGTTGTATCCGGTTCGGTTACCCGGTTGACTATTCCTAACTGGTAGCCTTCTTCGGCGGTCATAAAACGCCCGGTCATCAAGAATTCTTTGGCTTTATTACGGCCTATTATCCGGCCAAGCTTTTGTGTACCGCCGCCTCCCGGTAGCAGACCCAGCTGTATTTCGGGTAATCCCATTTTGGCGGTGCGGCTGGCTACCACCAGGTCACACGATAAAACCAGTTCAAAGCCGCCACCCAGGGCATAACCGTTAACTGCGGCAATAAATGGCCTGCGGTTAAACTCTATTCCTTCAAACATGCCTCGGCTCATGGTCTGGTACTCCACAAAACCCTGCACATCCTGCTGGCTGTATTCTCCAATGTCCGCCCCGGCTACAAAAGCCCGCCCGGCCCCGGTTAATACTACGGCTTGCACCTGGCTTGAACGGTCAATTTGCTTGAATAATTCTATTAACCGCAAGACAATACCGGTATTCATGGCATTTAGTTTATCCGGCCGGTTGAAAGTAATTAAAGCTACCGGGCCGCGTTCTTCGTACAGAATGCTATCTTCAGTCATATCAGGTCTCCTTTTACGCCCTCATCTATCTTCGAATTTTTTATTTGTAGTTAAGCTAACCTCTAACGGCAAATGCTGCCTCGAAGATTGGAGCCAATGTGTATAGACCGAGCAGTACCAAAATATATTTTAACTAATGCTCTAGAGCTGCCCGGTTCCAGTTCTGGCCCGGCCGGTTAGCAGCCATCTTACTTTAAGGCAGGCTGTACCTGGAAGGGTTGGGTTTTAGCGAAGATGCCAGCGCAGGTAACAACTCCGGCATGGCCGTCTGTAACGCACTCGTCCAGAATGACTCTAACAGCTGCATATTCGAGCGGTCCACAAAGGTGTAAGGTAAATTTTTAACATAAACCTGCGGGCCGGGTGGATTATAGAAAATACTAGTGTAATCCAGTTGAGAATGGTCAATTTTTCCGTGCGCTACTTCAACTGCGAACCGTAAAGTTTCGTGAGCCAGAGCCATCCAATCCTGAAAAGCTGTCCCGTGTTGAAGACCGCTCCGGAGCCGCTCCAGGGCATCCAGGTCGCCATCGCCGCCAATCAAAAGCACTTTCCCTGCCAGATTATGCTCGGTAAGAACCTCGGCAACTCCGCCGGCCATATCATCGTTGGCCACAATAAAAGCATCAATTTTGCCATCAGCATCCTGGAGCATGGTTCGGGCCAGTTCAGCCGCATTCTCACGCGACCAGAACGAGCAGGGCTGGTCGCCTACCAGTTGCAGACGCGGATAAAGACGTAACTCATCGTAAGCACCCTGGGCCAGGTTGCGGGCATTATCGTTATAAGGATCTCCCTGGATCATAGCCACACGGGCCGGACCAGGCAGAGTTTCGGCCACATAAGAAACCGTGCGACGGCCTTGCAAATAGGTATTGCCCCCGATAAAAAAGTCGAAATTCTGGCTGCGTACCGGTCTTTGAAAATTTATGGCAGGCACACCTTCACGGGCAGCCAGGGCAAAAATCTTTTCGGCCAATATGGCGTGGGAAGGATGAATTATTATCACATCCGGTTTGAGGGAAAGCAGGCCGGTAACGTCTACCGCCTGTTTGGTGGGGTTTTCTCTGGCATCCATCCAGATAATGTCGGCATTATACTCCGGACTCAGATTTTGAACCGTCCTGTACATTATCTGATACGACTGGTGATGAAAAGTAGCCATGCTCCAGGCAACTTTCACCCGGCCGGAATGCCAGGGATTAACCGGCGGGTGCTTGCTCTGGCTGGCCTGTTTTGCCGCAGCTAGCAAAGCGCTAACCCTGGCCGTCA
>JAYSYV010000150.1:0-2340 GCA_043727245.1 Chloroflexota bacterium
AGGTAATAGCTCGTTAATAAAGTTTGTCATGACAGGTCGGATTCTTCTTGTCGGGTAAAATCACCGTAAGCCTGTGTTTGAAAATAGTCGCCTTACTGATTATACGTCATGCATGGGTTCATGAGTCAAGATATTTATCCACAAATATTTTAAAACCGGAAAATTTCATGCAAAATTTTCCACTTTATCCACATGTTACCATGTTGATAACCCTGTTTTTAGGTCACTGATTAAGTATTTATAGATTGAACATACAAAATTGTTGTTCTACATATCCCCTAAATTTAATATTGAATAAATCTTTTGTTCTATATGGCCCGGCTGCGCCATAACGCTTTGTATTAGAACGGGGCCGGAAAACCCCAGTTTCGTTAGTCCAACAGACCTATTCGCCGGTCGCGCCATCTATAGCCTGGCGCAGAAAATCGGCGTGACCGTTATGGCGAGCGGTTTCCTCAATCATGTGAAGAATAATCCAACGTAAGCTGAATTTCTCACCTGACCGGCTGGTCCCTGCCGATAGGTCGTCCAGGCTGGCCGCGCTCACAATCTGGCGCGATTTCTCAACTTCGGCCTGGTAGAAAGTGGCAATACTGGCGGCAGTTTCGCCCGGCTCTATCCTCATTTCGGGGTCGGGGTCGCCTTCTATTTCAACAAAAGTAACTTCCCGCCCTGCAAACTGAACCTGAAACCACCACTGCTCGTTGACGGCCAGGTGCTTGAGCAGTCCCAGCAAAGTTAAGGTTGAAGGTGGTGAACTTGGCCGTTTCAAATCCTCCCCGCTGACCCCGCTTATCTTTTGCAATATAGTGGCCCGGTGATAATCCAGAAAACCCGCCAGCATCTCACGTTCGGCCCCGGCCAGGGGTGGGTCAGACCGAACTACGGTATTATCATACATAGTTATCACTTTCGATTAAAGTTTAATTAGCTGATTATAGTACAGCTCTTTTACCAACTAAGGATAAAGTATAAAAATCCCCGGTAAATATTGCGCCGGTTTGACCGTCTACGGTATAGACCGAATGGTTGAAAATTTGGGGAGTAGGGCAGGGCGTAGTCAGGCAGGCTTGACCGGCTGCCGGGAAATCGGTATTGCCGTAATCTAGCACCCACATGGGGCGTTTTTCGATATGACTCAGGATTACCCCGGTAGAGCTGCATTTCCCGTCACTTGAACATGTTGGTAAATCAAAATTTTGGGGGCCAAGCCAGCCCTGTTTGTTGCCGCCTGTATTTGGGTCACCTAAAGTGACCAGCCCATAAACCGCCGTAAGAGTAACAGTTTTACCTTCGTGAGTACCCCCTAAAGCCCAATCCATTCCATTGTTATAAACAGCGGTTCTAGCCTGTTGCAGAGTTATAAGCGGCCTGTCAGCGGTACGAAATACATAAATAGCCATTTGTCTTTTGAGAGGTGTAGGGATTTGAACACCGATGGCAACCGTTGGGCTGATTACCGTCAGACCCGGTTCGCTGATGGGCGGGGTAGGTTGTATTACCGGTGAAAGTATTATAGCTGGTATAGTTGGGGAGGGTATTATGACCGGTCTAGTTATAGGGGTGGCTGTAATTGTTGTAACAGTAGCCACAGTTTTAGCCAGGGCGGTATTGGTAATGACTGCCGCTTGTGGCACTGTAACGCTTGAATTTTGCGGTGGATTTATGAGAAAAATGGCAAAGCCGAGAATAACCAAAGCGCCAACCAAAATGATTGTGACAGCCATTAACAAAAATTTACAAGATGTTCTTTTCACTTTATTTGCCTCTTTTAATAGCGAACATACTCTTTTAACGCATTTTCAAGGCCCAAAGTTATTAAATTGCGTGGTAATTTGAAAATTGGTTGCAAAAGGACTTGAAAATATTAGTGATAGTTGTTATCTTGTATGTATTAACCTGGGACCACTTGGAATTTATCAGGGACTACTTGACAATAACTATAGAATTAGTTGACGGCTGCACAAACAGCCGGTTGTCGCTATCCCTTACGGTGTAACTCCCAGGAGGTTTGCTAGATGTTTAACCCGACAGCATCCGATAAAGGCTCCAACCCAAATAATCAGTCTGCTGCCACTGACGATAATCAGAGAAGTGATAGTCAGGAAGTTGCTTCCGGCGCTTCGGTCGGCGGTTGGAATTCTTCTTTTGGTTCCACAGGATCTGCTACGGCCACCGCCACGGCTGTAGCTACCAAAATCGACATCAGCCGGATAACATGGAAAGGCAGCCCCAACCATTGGGTCGGTCGTGATAATAATACGGTCGTGGCGATTTGCGATCATATCATGCAAGGCACTATGGAGTCTACCAACGGCTGGTTCAAAAACCGCCGGAGTG
>JAYSYV010000151.1:0-2338 GCA_043727245.1 Chloroflexota bacterium
CTATCCCTTAAGGTATGAACCAAATGTCCAAAATCAAGTTCAAAGCGGCTATTGTCTGCCTGGTTATTTTCTCTATTTTATTTTCGACTAATTTACCCATTTTGACCCTGGCGCAATCCAACTTCGACCCTATCGTAGAGTTGTCAGGAACCGTTTCGCCGGATGTGGGCGTTCCGGCCAGTCCGCCGCCAGGGATAAATGCGCCCACTTCCCCGGCTATGGCCTCGGTGGTAATTGTCCTGACACCCCGCAATGAGCCGGCGTTTAAAGCCCTGGCTGAAGCAGTCCAGGACCCGGCCTCGCCTCGGTATCTCCAACCGCTCACCGACACCGAATACCAACAGAACTTTGCGCCTGGCTCCAGAGTGATTGGCGACATTAAAAGCTATTTTGCCGGGCAAGGTCTGAGCCTGGACTATGAAAGCTCTGGCGGTCTGGTCTTGAGTTTTAAGGGAACGCTGGCCCAGCGGGACAAGGCTTTTAGTACCAGTACCGAGTTCCGGGAAAGTGCCACGGGCGACACCGGCCTGATTAACGTCGCGCCTCTCAAACTGCCGACTTCGCTCGCCAAAAATATCAAAAGTGTGCTGGGTTTCGATCAACTCCACCCGGCCCATACTCATTCAAGCGGGGTGTTACCCGGTCCTACCCCGAATAGCCAGTCCCCTGTAATCCAGAATTCTCCGGCCAGCCTGCGGGCAGCCTATAATATTCCGGCTAATTTAAACGGAACCGGCACGAATGTTGGCATTGTGTTATGGACTGCGCCCGACCTGACTAATACCAATCGCTGGAAATCCGATAACGGCATCACGGGCGCAGTAAACATTATTGGAGTTGACCCTGCCAGCAATCTGACCCCCAATTCAGGCGACCTGGAAGCGCATATGGATATTCAACTGGTGTTATCGGCGGCTACGAATGCGACTGTGCGCTTTTATGTGGCAAAGGACAGCTACTTCGATTCGTTACTGGTGGCCCTTCAAAAGGCCGTGGACGATAATGTGAGTTCTCTAAGCGGTAGCTGGGGTAACTGTGAGAATCTTGATTATTCAACGCTATTTCAAGGCTACAGCACCCTTTTTCAAATGGCCTCGGCTAAAGGCATCCCGGTTTTCTTCAGCAGCGGCGATAGCGGCATTTTTGAATGTAATAGCGGCGATACCTCCCAGGTGGGCTACAGCCAGTTTCCGGCTGGCGACCCCCTGGTAACTTCGGTAGGCGCTACCTACCTTTACCGCAACTCGAATGGCACATGGCAAAACGAAATTGCCTGGAATTGCCCGAACACCTCGGGTAGTAATGATGCAAGTTGTTTGCAATCTTATTATCCTAACGGCGGTTCGTCTAGCGGTGGGGTCACTGTCCATTATGCTCGGCCCACATACCAGTCCTCGATTTCGCCGCCATTTGTGAGCAAATTTACCAATACTGCCGCTAATACCCGCCTGCAACCAGATATCAGCACTAACGGCGACCCTAATAGCGGGGAGCCAATTTATACCAATGGTTGTATCCCAGGTTCTTCTAACAATTGTTATCTGGGAGGCGGGACTAGCGCAAGCTCGCCTTTCATGGCCGGTATCGCAGCCCTGGCCGCTCAGAAAAGAGGCGGCGTGGTAGGTGGGTTCAATAATTTCGTCTACAACAATTTCGCGGCTAGTTGGGGTTACGATGTAATTTCCGGCTATAACGGGTCATCGGCTGTGACGGGTTGGGATTATACTACCGGCAAAGGTTCGATTAAAGATGTTACGGCCTTTCTCAATGCTTTTGTCCCTAATCCGGTCCCGGTTATTAGCAATCTGAGTTCAAATAGTGCTGTAAAGGGGAGCGCCGGGTTCACTTTAACGATTAATGGCTCAAACTTTATCGATGGCTCGGTAGTACGTTGGAACGGAAGCAATCGAACGACTAGTTTTATTAATGTGAACCAATTGCAATCACAGATTCCGGCCTCAGACCTTACGGTGGCCGGGAGTTTTCCGGTAACAGTTTTTAATTCAACACCGGGTGGGGGAGTTTCCAACAACCTGCAATTTACAGTCTATAACCCGGTCCCTACTCTTAGCAGTCTGGCGCAAACCAGCGCGACCGCAGGTAACGCCGGGTTTACCCTTACCGTTAGCGGCTCAAACTTTATCGATAGCTCGGTGGTGCGCTGGAACGGCAGCGATCGGACCACCACTTACGTCAACAGCGGGCAGTTGACAGCCCAAATTCTCACCTCCGACCTTGCAACTGCCGGATATTTCCCGGTAACGGTTTTCAATCCAGCGCCCGGTGGAGGCATCTCTAATAGTTTGCAATTTACGGTCAACAACCCGACTCCAGCCAT
>JAYSYV010000152.1:0-2338 GCA_043727245.1 Chloroflexota bacterium
CTTTGATGCCCTTCTGAGCCAGCAGTTCCGCCGCTTCCATAGCCGGATAAACTTCGCTGCCGATAGCAACCAGGGCCAGGTCTTCGCCTTCGCGGAGAATTTCCCCCTTGCCAATTGGCAAAGCTTTGAATTCTTTGTCCATCTCTACGCCGTAGCTAGCCCCACGCGGATAGCGCAACCCAACCGGGCCGTGATGCTGGGTGGCCGTGTAAAGCATGTGCTGTAGCTCGTTTTCGTCTTTAGGAGCCATCAGCACAATGTTTGGGATACAGCGCAGGTAAGATATATCAAACAAGCCCTGGTGAGTTTTGCCATCGTCGCCCACGATTCCGGCCCGGTCCATCGCGAAAATTACCGGCAGATTCTGGAGGCAAACATCGTGCAAAACCTGGTCGTAGGCCCGTTGCAAGAAGGTGCTGTAAATCGCCGCCACCGGCTTGAAGCCTTCGGTAGCCAGACCGGCTGCAAAGGTTATGGCGTGCTGCTCGGCAATTCCCACGTCAAAGAACCGCTCTGGAAAAGCCTGAGAGAATTTATCCAGCCCCGTACCGCTACGCATGGCCGCCGTAACCGCCAGGATTTTCTTGTCAGTTTCGGCCAGCTTTAACAGGGTATTGCCAAAGACATCTTCGTATTTTGGGCCTTTGGGAGCAACGCCAGGGTTAAGCTTGTTGGGCCGGGCGTGATAGCCAATCCGGCCTTCCAAGCTCACTTCAGCCTCGGCGTAGCCCTTACCTTTAACGGTAATGGCGTGGATGAAGACCGGCAACTTGGCTTCTTTAGCCAGTTGGAAAGTTTCGATTAGCGAGGACATATCGTGACCGTCAATCGGTCCAAGCCCGATAAAGCCTAATTCTTCCCAGATAGTACTGGGTATGACCATATCTTTGACCGATTTTTTTACTCGTTTAGCCAGACTGAGCATCTCGCCGCCAAGGGGTAATTTCTCCATGGCGTGTTCAAACTCGTCCTTAGCCCGCAGGTACATCTTATCGGCCCGGACCCGGTCCAGGTATTTCGAGAGCGCCCCGACATTCTTAGAAATGCTCATTTCATTGTCGTTCAGGACTACAATGAAAGGCGTTTTGAGGCTACCGGCGTTGTTCAGGGCTTCAAAAGCCATTCCGCCGGTCAAAGCGCCGTCCCCGATAATCGAGACGACATTAAAGTTATCACCCTTGAGGTCGCGAGCAACCGCCATACCCAGGCCAGCCGAAATAGAAGTGCTGGCGTGACCGGCTCCAAAGCTGTCGTGAACACTCTCGCTACGTTCCAGGAAGCCACAAAGGCCATCAAACTGGCGAATAGTCGAGAACCGGTCTACCCGGCCTGTCAACAACTTGTGCGGATACGCCTGATGTCCGACATCCCAAACTAATTTATCTACCGGGCTATTGAAGACATAATGTAAAGCAATCGCCATTTCAACTGTTCCCAGGTTACTGGCGAAATGGCCTCCGGTCAGGAACACTGTTTCCTGAAGGGTACGGCGCATATCAGCACCTAACTCCTTCAATTGTTCCAGGGTCAGCTTTTTTAAGTCTTCAGGTCCTGTGATGCTTTTGAGCAACCCAGCCATGTAACAATCACCCCTTTTTCAAATATGCGCTAAAGCGTACCACACCTCCGGCTACGCAGCCCCGGACGGGAGCAAGACCCGCTCTCTGTTAATCACCTACTCTTTTTTTTCTGAACGAAATTCGACAGTTTCAGCCGGCCAACAGGCTAAAATAGCTGATGAGCTAGTAGCGATAGGTCATTGTAAACCCGTACCCTAGGTGAGTCAATTGCTTTTACTGCAAAACGAGGGTAGTTTGCAATTGGTTTCGGTTGCTTTAGTTAAAAGTACTTTCGCACGTTTAGAAAGTTTTAAACGTCACGACCATTATAACACATTAAGTTAACGTATCAAGGTAGGCAAAAGATTTAAAAGTGTAGAGTTAAACTGAGGACGTTGGCATTGAGTAAATTAGGTAACATTCTATGATTATAATAAAATATTTTTTCTCAAGTTAAAAAGCTAATGAATATAGTATAATTGAAGTGAAATTATATCATATGAGAACTGGTATTTTATTTGATAATTTTAAGGAGGTAATATGCTAAAACTAGTTGAAGCCAAAGATGAAAAAGAGTTGAATCATATTCGCGAATTGTTTACCGAATACAGCCACTGGATTGAATCGCAGGGTGGGTCACTGGATTTCCAGGGTTTCAGTGAGGAATTAGCTGGCCTACCCGGCAAATACAAAGTGCCGGAAGGGGCGTTGATGTTAGCTTATTTTGATGGGGAATTAGCTGCCTGCGGAGCATTGAGAATGTTCAAGCCTGGGATATG
>JAYSYV010000153.1:0-7230 GCA_043727245.1 Chloroflexota bacterium
CTGAGTCGGGCTAGTGGCCGGGGCAAAATCGTTGAGGGGCCAGGCGTTTGCCCCTTCCAGATATTTACGAATATCGCGTAAATCCATGCCCATCTCGAAAGGTTTGCCTAAAATGCAGCCAATCATTCGTCCGTAAACCCCACCATAAATTTTATCCTTTATTTCAGCTTCACTGATAAAACCGGACACAATATCCTGGCGATTGGCGGGTCGAAACTTGTGAATAATGCCTAAATCATTTGGCTCCTCATACGGGAAGTCTGGTCGTATGGGTAGATCAATAATAGACCGGCCAAAAGCTAGAAGAGCGTCATAGCTATCGGGTAATGCTGCCAGTTCCTGCTGGAGGCCCGCTGTGGAGTGGCCTTGTTTCTCCATCATTGTAATGCGGTTGCTACACGTTTTGCGTAATTGAGAAAAGGGAATAAGCATAACAAAAACTCCAGTTTCAATGTCCGGTCTTATTTAAGTGGTTAATGTCAATTGTTAAAGTAAATTTAACAACATAGCTTAATGGTATCCAAAAACTTTACAGATTAATTGTCCTTTTCGCACCAATCATTGACTTATTTTATCCAGTTTGAAATTAGCCACCTTTAATTCAATTTTTACAATGCTCTTGTTCTCTTTTAACGATTTGCGACCCGCATCCGGTTGGCATATTCCCCCGGACTATATCCGACACGCTGTTTAAACAGCCGTGAAAAATAGCTTGGGCTAAGACCGAGGAGCATACAAATCTCTATTACCTGCATTGATGAATGGGCTAAATAATCTTTGGCCCTTTCGAGGCGAAGTTCAATTAGAAATTCACTTGGATTACGCCCTATTTGCTCAGTAAAGAGATTACAAAAATAAGAAGGGCTGAGTGCTAATTCACGAGCTACTTCATTCACGCTAATAGGGTTCTCCAGGTTAGTCTGCATAAAGGTTATGGCCTGGCGCACCATTTCTTTTCGTTGTAGTGAACGCTGCTGCATACCAAACTTAGTACCACTTAGTTCTCGCTCCAGATGAGCATTGCGGTAACCCAGATTGGTAATGGTATTGGCAATTGTTCCCAGTAAGGTCGCTGCTCCTTCCATTTGCTCTAGCGTCATTTGGGTAGAACGGTCAGTAGCAGCCTCATAGTCAGACCAGGGTATGGCGTGGCCATGCGCAAAGTCGCGATGCCAGGCTGTATCAAAATTATTTTTAATAATTACCAGGTCACTTTTTAACTCGCCTAGTACACGGTCTTCTACCACTATCGGTGCTACAGCCCTGGCGAAAGTATCGTGCAGAAATAAATTGACATGAGGTTCTTTAAGAGTTGTTTGTTTATTTTCGATTGTTGCCATTGTCAGGCTGTTCCAGGTATCCCAACCCAGTGTTTCCCCGATTAAAAACCATAATTCTATACCGCCCTGGTAATTGTGGCTGCTTCGCCGCCAGAACTTCTGATAGCGAGGTTGGTCCAGGTAATATTCGGTTAAAGGAAAAATGAAACTAAGACCACATAATTTATCCAGGCTCTCTGATAAATCCCAGATTGCCTGGGGTGAGATAAAATGTAATATATCTGGAACAGGTGCTTCCGTTAGATGAATAGGATTCCAGCGTGATAAGTCTCGATGGTAGACCGCCAGGCGAGCCAGGGAAGTAAACTGGGCCAGTCCCCCCGGCCGTCCGATCAACCGAACTGACCGTGCGGTTACTTCTCTGAAGCTTAATATATAAGTTTCATAGGGCCGACGCTCACCCCGGTTGTTATCAAAATTATAGGCCGGCGTGAAACTAAGACCCTCGACTTCCTGCCAGCATTCCTGGTGGTAAATCTCAACACTTAAAGAAAGCCACCAGCCACCATCTCGGTAAGGTAAACCCATAGTCAGTTCGATACAATTGAAGGTAATAGGTAAATTAAACTCCAGTTTATACCAATCGAGTTGAGCGGCCTGGTTCTGGCCGTCATAAGTATTATAAGTATGTTGTTGAGCAAAGTCACATAATGGGCGGTTGTCCAGCCGGTGAGCTCGTTCATTTAGTAAAACCTGTGGATCACGCGCGCCATCGCCGGTAGGATGAGGATTAGAAACTTCAATGTGTACATTTGGATGTAACGCAAGGTTATCCTCACTGTATGTGTATTGTTTTATCTCCATTTTCTTCCTCCCGCCACTAGAATTTAATACTCAAGCTTGCTTGTATTTTAGCAGAAACATTGCTGTTTAAGTCACTTAATTAAAAACGGACAAAAAAAGTCAATAGGCTTCTTGAAAAAGACAATTTAAAATTAGTTTTTTGGGCTATAATTTTTACATAGAACCCTTTGGAGCTGTCAGGGTAAGGAGCCAGATAGATTATTGTCAACCTTACCAAAAATAGTTGTAAATATATTCAAAACGCACAAACTCCTTACATTTCCGTTTGCTTAATTTTAATATTTTAAGTTGTGAAAATATCTCGCAAAGGAGGGAGAATAAAGACTTTGCAAACACAATTACGTTTAAGAAGGCCTTCCCGGTTGGTAGGAATGTTTCTCATAGGCATTTTAGCAGCAATGCTTTTAAGTGCCTGTGGCGATAATGCCACCGCTACGCCTAACACCACCAACCCGGTAGCCACTACCGCCGCCGGTAGTACTGGCGCGATTACTGCAGCGGCTGGCGTGGCAACTACTGCTTCCGCAACTACCGCCCCGGTCGCCGCAGGCCCTACACCATCCCCTACTCCTCAACTAGCTAAAGCTGGTACGGCCGGCACAACCTTAAATTATCTGACCTGGGGTAATCCAGAAACAGTAAATAAAGAGTTCACTGCTGTCACGTCGGTTTATCCAGATGTCGCTAAACAGGTCAATCTTTCAATCACGGCTATGTCTGGCGACGGTGGGGTTGCCAACACTTTTCGCCTGGCCCTGGCTGCCGGTAAAAACATTCCGGATATTATGGCAATCAACTATACTCAACTGCCTGAGTTTGCCGAAGCCGGGGAGTTGACCGACTTGACGGCTGCCTTTGACCCGGTAAAAGGTGATCTTTACAAGGGCGCCCTGGCAGTATCTACCTACAACGACAAAATCATGGCTTTCCCACGTGAGGTTAAGAGCAAATTGTTCTACTACCGGAGTGATTTGTTCGAGCAAGCCGGGATAGATATCACCAGCATTAAAACAGGCGCTGATTTGATTGCAGCCGGCAAAAAACTTCATGAAAAGTTCCCAAAAACTTACATCATGAATATGGGTCCTAAACCAGCTGGTTATTACCTGGGCATGACGCTTTCCGCCTATCCTGATGTTCGTATGGCAGATAGCAGCGGCAAGTACCAGATTACTTCTAACAAAGCTTTTGCCGATAGCTTCAAATTTTTTAAGGATATTCAGGATGCCAAAATTACGCTTCCGGTGGAAGATTTTTCTAACGATTGGAAGCAATCATTTGACCAGGAAGCAATTGGTGGAGTGCTTGGCGCTAACTGGATGAAATTCTTTATTCCAGGGAACGCCCCCAAGCAAACTGGCAAATGGAAGGTAGCTTTGTGGCCCTCATTTGCGCCAATGCCTGATGAACGTTTTGGGGCTGAAGCGGGGGGCTCGGTCTGGGTAATACCAAAACGTGCCCCTCACGCCAAAGAAGCGATTGATTACTTATCCAAACTGGTATTGGACAAGCAAGTCTCGCTGGCCTACTTTAAAGCAGGTGGCTGGACCCCGCTGCTTAAAAGTGTTAAAGACGATGCAATGGCTTTTGTTCGTAGCGCTACCAAACCTGCTACCGTTTCGGATGCCGATTGGGCGGTGAGTCCGGTGGTTTACTTTGGACCTGCCTTTCAGGAGCTGGAGTTCCAAAGCTACGATTACGTTAAACCTTTTCCATACGATCCCTCTGCTAACAAAGAATTCGACATACTTAACCAGTGGTTTCAAAAGTATCTGGCCGGTACTCCTCTGGCTGATGCCTTGAAAGGGGCGCAAAGTGATATGGAAGGCCAGATCGGCAATCCTTATCAAAAGTAGCTCTTCGGAAAATTGAAAGGTTGGATCAAGGTTTCTATAAAGTAACCTTGATCTAAACCTCTTTCAGTATTATTGCCTTACTATGGTCTTTATAGTTTAATGCTTTCGCTTTAAGCCCGAGTAACTTTAAGTAAATCAAGGATTGGAATCAAAGGCTCTTTGCGACGGAAGCGTTAAATATGGCTATTATTATTATGGGAGAAGCAAATTATGGCCCGTAATATCCACAAACCGGCAAAAAACAAAGTTACCAATTCAACGTTAGATGATTCAGCTAAAAACATGCCAAAATTAACCTTAAATGTTACCCCCAGGACCGAGTATAAACGGAAAGTTCGCTGGGGAGATGTTTTAGCTCCTTACCTTTTCATTTCACCATTCTTGATATTCTTTATTATATTTTTTGCCGGGCCAACAATTTATTCCTTCGGCCTGAGTTTCTTTCGCTATAAAGGGTATGGAGAAGCCAGATTTGTTGGGTTCGATAATTACGTCACTACCTTAAATTACCACGTATTTTGGAGTGAGTTAGGTAATACTACCTTTTACTGGTTAGCTCACGTTATACCTTTAATGGCCGGTGCCTTTCTGTTAGCCGTACTGATACGTTCCAAGCTAATTAAAGGAAAATCATTTTTCAAACCGATCATCTTTTTGCCTAATATTATTGCGGTATTCGCTACTGCTTTAATTTTCCAGAATTTATTCGGTACAAAGTATGGCGTAATTAATACCTTGCTGGGTACTGAAATCCCCTGGCTTACCGAAGATGATCTTACCAGGTGGGTAGTAGTGATTTTAATAACCTGGCGTAGCCTGGGCTGGTGGTTTGTTGTTTATCTGGCCGGGTTAGCCTCGATCAACCCTGAAGTAGAGGAAGCGGCTATAGTAGACGGAGCTACATCCTTACAGCGGTTGGCTTATATAATCATTCCCCTAATGCGTAGTGTATTTTTGTTGGCTTTAGTAGTTGACGCGGCCGGTTCATTTCGTATTTTCACCGAACCCAATATCTTAACCGGGCGCGGGTTTGCCTCTATGGCCGGGGAAGGTACTGCTCCCATTTTAAACTTGATGATAAGTAACTTAAATGGAGGGGTATTCGGTCAGGCTGCCGCCCTGGGCTGGCTATTATTTGTAATTGTAGCAGTGGTGGCATTGGTTCAATTTCGCCTTTTCCGCGATACATCCGAGGAGGTAAATGACTGATGACAGCAGGTAACATAACTCCCATCTCTATTAAAAGCAAGAAGCGTTATCAGTTAGAACACCTGGCTAAAGCTATTTTCGCTTATAGCATTCTGTCTTGCGTAGTATTTGTATCACTATACCCGATAGGTATTATGGTCATAAACTCTTTTAAGAGCAATGTCGAAGTAAATATTAATCCTTCGGGCTGGCCTCAAAACCCTACTCTTGAAGATTACAATACTCTTTTCCAGGTCGGTCAAAATGGTTTATTCAGCAATTACCTGAACTCGATAATTATTTCTGTGAGTAGCACCTTCCTGGCCGTTTTCCTGGCGGCTTTGGCCGGATTTGCCTTTGCTAAATACCGGTTTATGGGACGCAATCTAATATTTGGTCTGCTCCTGTCTACCACCTTTGTGCCTGCCGAAATTAACATTCCACCACTTTATTTATTGTTTGCCAGAATAGACTGGCTTAATACACTTCAGGTTCAAATCTTACCCTCAATAGTGAGCGTGTTCGGTTTATTTATGGTACGCCAATATATGCTGACTATCCCTGATTCACTTTTACAAGCCGCCAAAATTGACGGGGCAAACCACTGGCAAGGGTTTTGGCTGATCGCTTTGCCTTTATCTTCTCCGGTGTTAGGAGCTTTCGCTATTTTACATTTTTTAGGAATGTGGAACAGTTACTTATGGCCTATTATTATGGCAAGCAAACGCGATGTTGCTCCAATATCTATAGTTTTGCCGTCTTTGACTGACGCACAAACCTCACTATTACCACAATGGGGCACAATTATGGCAGGGTGCGTTCTGTCCATTTTACCTATTGTAATAGTCTTTGTGCTATTCCAGGACAAATTCATGTCCAGTGTAGTGGTGGGGGCAGTCAAAGAATAAGGAAGTAAAGAGGTAAAAAAGTTCGATTAAACTTAGCCAATGTATACTTTGCATGCACTAACCCCTGAAAAACCAGGCCGTTTAAGTAATAATTGCTTTGGAGATGGTAAAGGGGTTAGCTATCTCAATTACAGGTTAAATGTAAAAAATTTCTATGAGTGAGTTCATTAGATGCTTTGAAATCAGAGGGCACTTCTATGACTAAAGTCGAATATAATTTGATTAATTATCAGGAGAAACAACCCCACCAAAGTATTGAAGTGTTTGCTACTCCTGAGCAATTACAGTTCTTTGCCGAAAAAGGTTATCTAGTCCTTGAGAGTATTCTTACCCGAAGCCATCTTGACGAGTTGCGTAGTGCTTTGATGGAAGTGGTCGAGAACGAGAATTCATCTTTCAAGAAGAATAGCTATGGTAAAGAGTTTGGCGGTATTTACGCTCGAGGTTTACTTGATAAACATAAAGCTTTTCATTCTCTAATAAATTTCCCACCCGTTACGAGTATTGTCCGGGCCATGCTCGGACCGCGTGTTCAAATCTATTCCTTTTCAGGCCGCATAACGTTCCCGGACGTACCGGCTGAAACAAAATGGCACATTGATAACCGGAACTGGATTGAGCCTATGCCGCCTTTTTACAAATATCCGAACACGATAAATTGTATTTATTATCTGGATGATCTTACGCCAGAAACGGGTGGTTTGGGTCTAGTACCTGGCACTCATTTACATTCGACCCCCCCACCTGATGATTTCAGAGACATTCCCGAAGAGATGATTTTGTACGTACCAGCGGGTAGCGTAGTAATGAAGAACACTGGAGTATGGCATCGGGGAAGGCCCAGTAAGCCGGGGGGGGATATCCGCCGAAACTTACTTGTCGGCCATAGTCCAATATGGCTTAAACAAACTCGATTTGACGGGTTTGGAGAAACTGGCGGCCCTTTAACAAAGCCCTTAATAGAGAATGGCGACCCACTTCTCCGAGATTTATTAGGATCTGAACATGGGTTAGGCTAATTCCTCCAACCTTAATAGGAGACCAGACAAAACCGTGGGAGGTATATCAGAACATCCGTTTGGTCTCTTGCCAATTGCTTCAAAAATAACAACTGACCCAGCCTCTGGACCGGTT
>JAYSYV010000154.1:0-2332 GCA_043727245.1 Chloroflexota bacterium
AGGATTTGATTGGCTAAATTCGTAGAGATGGTGGAAAAGGTGAGGAGCCAGGCTGGCGGTTGTATCTATCGCCGCTACAGCGTAGAAAGCGACTTCCCCGGCGATTTGCCGGGTATCCCACTTCCGTTCAGCCTGGTGAGTGTGTAGTAAAAGCAAAGTGATGAGATCGGAAGGCAATTCTCTCGCAGAAAGTCTTCCGGCCTGATATAACATTAGCAGGTTTCGGCGGCGGGCGATAGCCGGGTCTATGAAATGCTGGCGTAGTTCGTCCCTGGCGGCGCGTCGTGTATAAGCGGGACGGCCTTCTTGTTGAGCCTGAGTACCGCTGACCAGGGCGCTCAAAAGATAGGTGGCTTCAGCGGCGGTTTCCTCGCTACCTAAACCATCCAGACCGAGCAAGCGAGCGGCAATCCGGGCCATTACGCCGTAACTCAACCGGACGAGATCAACCTGAACCTGTTTGGTTGCCTGGGTAACTGCATGACTTACGAATTCGGCGATAAAGCTTTCTTCGGCCACTTTCAGGCGCAAGGCTGTAAAAAGCTTGCTGCCAACAAGGCGGCGTTCGCGGTGTGCCGGACCTTCCAGAGTAACAATAACCTGGCCTACCAGGGGAATCAGCCCTTTAAAGGTGACTTCCCGGAAGCTTTTGTGGCGCAGAATTTCTTCCGCCACTTCAAAGCTGGTAATCCATTGCATTGCCGAATTAGTACTCTGATCAGACTTTACCGGCACGGCGTAACTTTCAATCTGGCAGATTCTAGCGGTTTAAGCTAGAATCTTCTCATCCAGGAAACCCAACTGATCAATCCCAGCCGGAAAAGTAAAGCTAATCGAACCTAATGAGCTTCCGCTTCGGTAGGTTCTTCGCTGCCTTCTACGGCCCGCTTGAGGCTGAGGGCCAACCGCCGGTTTTCGGGATCAATCCGTAAAATGCGGACTTTCACCTTGTCGCCCGGTTTAACGATGTCGCCCGGACGGTCTACACGGCCTTCGGCCAGCTCGGAAATATGGATAAGTCCTTCCAGACCTTCCTCAATCCGGGCAAAAGCGCCAAAGTTAGACAACTGGGAGATAGTTGCTTCCACCAGTTCGCCCACGTGGTACTTTTCTGTTACCTGGCTCCAGGGTTCGGGCTGAGTCCGTTTGATTGACAGCGCAACCTTCTGCTTGTCCTGGTCAATGCCCAGGATGTAGACTTTAACCGGTTGGCCGACCGTCAGGATTTGTTTGGGGTCATCAATCCGCGCCCAGCTTAGTTCGCTGACGTGGACCAGACCATCAACTCCACCCAGGTCAATGAACGCGCCAAACTTCGCCAGGGTGGTAACAATACCCTCCCGGACCTGTCCGACTTCCAGTTCATTCATCAGGCGGCCCTTGCTGGCTTCACGCTGTTCGCGGACAGCCTGGCGCTCTGAAAGGATCAGGCGGTTGCGGTCGCGGTTAACTTCGACAATTTTGACCAGCAGCTTGGTATTAACCAAACGGGACATCTGGCTCTGGCGGTTTTCTTCACTATCACCGATACCCGATAGTGCGTTGACCTGGGAAGCCGGGATAAAGCCCCGCACGCCTTCCACTTCGACCATCAGACCGCCCTTGTTGTAGCCCACTACGTCCACTTCAAAGACTTCACCAGCCTCGAACTGCTGCTGAAGCTTGCGCCAGCTTACTTCGGTCCGGGCTTTGTCAATCGAAAGAATTGGTCCATCTTCGCCGTCCACGCCACTATCGGGGCGGACTACTACGACCAACACTCTATCGCCAACGCGCATTTCGCTTAATTTTTCGGCGCTCACACTCTGGCGTTCGCGCTGGGGAACAATACCTTCGCTCTTAGTACCAATATCAACCAGCATGTCATCGCGGTCTTTGTACATCAGGATGCCTTCGATAGCCTGACCGTACTCAAGGCGGCGGACCGAACTGGCGGCCTCATTTTCATTGAGCAGTTGTTCCATCAAAGAAACGGGCGGGGCGTTTTCTTCAACTTTCTGCTGAATGGCTTCAGTATCAATCTGGACCGCACCATCTGGTGTAGTATCAATTCCCGGTAACTCGGCGACACCGGCATCGGCGGGTGAGGATTCCCCTTCGGAATTGGACAGGACACCTTCCGTGGCAGGCGGGGTAGTCGTGGAAGTACTGTTAGTTGGGTCAACCTCAACACTCTGGACCGCTTCGGCAGCCTCTAGCTGGTTATTGGCTTCGCCGTTTGAGCTAGAATTTTCATGGGCCGGGGAAGCAGCGGAGCTAACTTCTCCTACCGGTTGGATCGCTTGCGCCTCCTCGTTGTTCACAAGCTGCTCCCCATCATTCGCGGTATCAT
>JAYSYV010000155.1:0-2332 GCA_043727245.1 Chloroflexota bacterium
AACGGCTTTTTTTATTATTTTATTAGCGCTACTTCTATATGAAGGGAATTTACTGAATTTGAGGTGGGAGGATCGAAACTATTTTAAGTTTTGAATTATTGACCCTGAACATCGGTTTGGTAGGTTTCTCACCTGTCACTAACTCATCAGCTTCTACCATCAAAGCCGCCGCTACATGGAGAGCATCAATTCCATTTATGCCATATTGTAGAGCTAAATTCTCAGCTTGACTTAAAAGCTTACCATAGTAAAAAGGGACTATTAATCTTTCTACAAAGCCCTGCAAAGGTTTAGGGAAATTGCCGTTATTTGGGATAGTAGCCCAATACTTAACGCGTTTAAAAAACTCATTGTAAAATTGAGATTCCTTTTTTCTAGCTGCGTAAATAGCGTGAGGTAATATTTCTAAAGATACAAAATAACTAGAAGCAAATTCTCGGTTGGGGTCGTCTAACACCGACATGGCTCTTTCTAAAATATCATCTTCACCCTGAAACGCATAGACGAGTACATTAGAATCTATATATGTCCGAATAGGAGACATTTAGAGAATAGTACCCTTTCGTGTTTCATTTTCTCTTTCAAGCTCTTCCAGGCTTTTTAGCTGCATACCCTCTGCAATCGCCTCTTTACGGATTTCCATTAGTTTCTTTCCTAGTTCTGTTCTAGGTTCGTAAATATCTTTATCAGCCGCTGCGCCAGCTAATACTTTGTTATTGGTTTCTGCGTTCTCCGTGGAGGTTTTATTCCAGGGCCGGGAATGGGTGTTTATAAATCTCATAATGGTTCCTTCTACTTAAAAAGGTTATATGAATTTAGTGATAAGTATAACATAACCACCTATTAGGAGCCTTTAGTCGCGGGAGCCTCATCAACCGTTTTCTGTATAAGGGTAAGCATTTGGGCCAGAGCGTCCCCACCGCCGCCTGACAGGTCGGTGATGGCTTTGGTCCGGCCTTGCAGGTAAAGATGGATGCTGCGGGCCGCACCGCCAGCCGCGACTTTATCAGGAGCGGTAGTTTCCGGCCAATCAATTACTCCCAGAGTGTTAAGTTGTTGGAGCAAGCTGTTTAGTTTGTCCTGGCTGAGGTAACGGTCTACAGTTACAGCGCCGGATTTGCTGCGGGGATTTTTGGTATATTTGGTAGTTCCGCTGCCATCCACGGTTATGGACCAATCTTGCGGGCGGCCTTCCGGTAACGGCGTGGTTATAGAGGCATCCAGGACCGGCGTACCAGCCTTGAAATCAAAGGCGAGGTTATAGGCCGGGGTCGGTGGGATAGTCGCGGCTGCCGAGGGTGTGAAGAAAGGAACCGCTGTCCGGGAGCCGGGAACTGCGTTAGCTGTTGTTCCAGAGGAGCTTTCAAGGGAACGCGAAGCATCAGGGCTGGGGGCATTTTGAGTTTGAGTGGGCTTTACTTCCTCGCCACAGGCTCCTAACAAAATGCTGCCCAACCATAAAACTAAACAAACCGACCCAATCCGCAGAATTTTCACCTTTATTTAGCTCCTAAAATTATCAGGCTTTAATCAGGCTTTGTTTTAATTACCTGGACTTACCCACCGCACCAACTGGTAAGTCAAACTTTAGCTGCTAACAGTTCAATGTCTATTGAAACGTTATTTACTTGCTGCTAACCACTCTCTTGAAAAAACCAAAAAGCGGCTGGTATCATTATACCAGAGCCGCTTTTTGATGTGGTTTATCAAACCCTCAATCTATCCGGGTTAATTAAAACTTAATCGCGGAAGGACATCAGGATTTGCAGGATGAACAGGAACAGGTTAAATATGTTCAGGTACAGTCCCAGCGCCAACATAACCGCATTACCGACTGTATCAGGGTACTTCTTAATCCGCTGTACATCGAAAATCATGTAGAAGCTGAAAATTACAACACCGGCGTACAGGTAAACCATATGCAGTATCGGGCTGTGGAACAGTAAAGCGTTCAACAGACCTACCAGGACTAAGCCAATCACCCCGGCGAACAGATAGGGGGCGAACCCGCTAAAGTCGCGCTTGGTGGTCCAGGCGTATAGGCTGAGAGCAACGGTCATACCGGCTGTAATACCCAGAGCCTGATAGACAATATCGCTATACCCGGCGCTGAATAAGAGACTTATCAAAGGGCTGATTGAAAGCCCGGTGACAGCCGCAAAGCTGTACAGCAGGATAAAGTTCAGCGGCATTTTATCCTTGAAGGCGTTGGCTGCAAAAATCAGGCCAATTTCAGCGACGAGAAAGAGTATCCAGGTTCCACCGCCAAACTTAAGGCCCATCTGCGCCCCGACAAAAGTACCGGCCATCGCCGCCAGGATTGAAAAGAAGG
>JAYSYV010000156.1:0-21788 GCA_043727245.1 Chloroflexota bacterium
ATCGCGTCTGTCGAAAGGGGTTTGAAGTTTTCGGAAACCCCTTCCGCAATAGCCGTAACTCGTTCCGGCGCTATCTTTAATAATTCGATAACCTCTTGCCGGATAGCCTCTGACGGCGTGATGAGATGAGTGGCTCGTCTGGCACTGAGGGCGGTCAGGGCATGGAGGTAGAGGCGTTTGGCTTTTTTGTAGCGTTCCGGGAAGCGTATGAAGCCCAGGTCGTGAATAGTTATAACGGTGGGTGTCAGGGCCAGGAGGGGCATAACGTTGACCGGGCAGTGCAAGAGAGCCGGTTTGTCCCGGAGCAGCCGGAAGGGCGCGATAAACTGCTCCCAGGCGATACGTGTTACCGGCTTTTCGGTATTGAAACGGCTGCGAATGAGCCGGAAGTTTGGCGCGGCGGCAAAATCCGGTGGATGCGGTTCGTTGCCGAAATAAATCAGGTATTCGTTTGTGGGGTCCACCTGACCCAGGTATTTGATAAGCAACTCGGTGTATTTGCTCACTCCGGCCTGGCGATAGGTTCCGCTAAAGGAAACAAGGTTAGCATTGAGGGCAATCCGCATTTAAAAGTCCAGGTTTCAGGCTAAGTCCCCAGGGACGGTTGAATAAAAGTAGTAGTTAATTGTCAGATTTAAAGCTAAAAGTATTGCCGGAGTATTATCTATGAGAAAAAGGGAAGTAGCAAGTTTTAGCTTTATAGTTTGTATCAAGCTAAAAGATTAATGAAAATATGTACTTTTGTGCTGTACTCGGTACAAAAAAAGTGGGCGATGTGATAAAATACTAAATAGCGTGATTATTATTATTTTTAAAATCCAATTGCCTGTTAAAAAATGCTGTTAGAATTGAACATTTCCAACTTTGCCATAATCGAGCGCTTGAGTTTGCGTTTTAACGCCGGTTTTAACGCTCTTACCGGCGAGACCGGGGCCGGGAAATCCATCATTATTGATGCAATGGGCGCAATGCTAGGCGAAAAAATTGGCTCGGAATTTGTGCGACACGGAACCGACCGGGCAAGGGTCGAAGGTTTCTTCGAGGTGCGGTTGGATTTCGAGGACGAACGGTTCCGCCAGTTGCTTGAACTGCTGGAGAGCAATGAACTGGTAGACCCGGAAGACCGGCCAACTCCCCAGCAACCGCTGTTGCGCCTGACCCTGGGTCGGGAAATTACCACCAGTGGCCGGACGGTCTGCCGCATCAACGGCAGCGCGGTTAAAGCTGAGTTGTTGCGAGATGTCGGGCAAGCCCTGGTAGATATTCACAGCCAGACCGAGCATATCTCGCTTTTGCGGGTGGGCGAACACCTGGAACTGTTGGACCGGTACGCCAACCTTTCCGGCCAGCGTCGCAAGCTGGCCGAAATGGTCGGGCAGTTGCGAGCGGTCCGTAAAGAAAAACACTCGCTTCAGAAGGACGAACGCGAACTGGTCCGGCGCACCGAATTGCTCAAATTCCAGGTCAGCGAAATCGAGGCGGCGGCCCTGCAACCGGGCGAAGAAGAAGAACTGCAAAAAGAACGCCAGTTGCAAAACGCCACCGAAAAGCTGACCGGCATAGCTGACCGGGCTTACCGGGTGCTTTACCAGGGCTATGACGAGGAAAGCGGCGAAGGCGGCTATGGTGGCATGAGCGCCGGGCGAGGCGGTCGGTCGGCTGGCCGCATGAGCGCCGGAGCAAGCGGCAGCGGTCGGTCAGTTATAGAAAGCCTGAGCGAGATCGAGGGGCTGTTGCTGGAATTAGTCAGCTACGAACCGGCCTTCAAGCAGCACAATGAAGCCGTTATGGAAGCCCGTTACCGGCTCGAAGACGTGGCCCAGGCTGTGCGCGACTTTCGCGACCGGGTGGAATTTGACCCGGCCCGGCTGGAAGAAGTCGAAGAACGGCTGGACCTTATCCGGGCGCTCAAACGCAAGTATGGTAGTTCGATTGCCGAAATTCTGGAATTTTACAAAACTTCCGCCGCCGAACTGAACAGCATCGAACATTCGGGCGAACGGGTCCAGGAATTGAGCCAGCAAGAAAGTAAATTACTGAGGGAAATCGGCCACTTAGCCGCCGAAGTATCCGCCGAACGCCAGAAGGCCGGTAAACTGCTGGCGACCGAGGTAGAACAATCTTTGCGAGATTTGCGGTTGTTAAAAGCCCGCTTTGAAGTTCACATCACCCAGACAGATGACCCGCACGGCGCACCTATTAAAAATAGCGTTGGCGAAGTTCGCCGTCTGGCCTTTGATGGCAAAGGCTTCGACCGGGTGGAATTTCTGGTATCGCTCAACCCTGGCGAACCACCCAAGCCCTTACAAAAAGTCGCCAGTGGCGGTGAAACCAGCCGCCTGATGCTGGCTCTCAAGTCTATCCTGGCAGCGGCAGACGCTATCCCGACCCTTATCTTTGACGAAGTGGACGTGGGTGTGGGGGGTCGGAGCGGGCAGGTGGTCGGAGAAAAGCTCTGGCAATTGACCAACCAGGGCGAACACCAGGTTATTTGTATCACCCACTTACCCCAGATTGCCGCCTTCGGAGACGGCCATTATAATATCGTAAAGAAAGTCGAAGGCGAACGTACCGCGACCTCGGTCCACCGTTTAACCGAACCGGAACGCATAGACGAACTGGCCGCGATGCTGGGCGGCGTACCAGTGACCGAAATTAACCGACTGAGCGCCAAAGAGATGCTGCAAGAAATTTCAGCCTGGAAGAAAGCAGCCCAGGAAACTCGGCAGGTCGGAAAAGAAACCGCTTCCCTGGCGTTGCCGGAAACTACGCCCGTTTAACGAAGCGTAAAACGTTGAACTTGTTTAAAAAACGCTTTTGAAAATCAGAATGGGTTTCGTTTGTACGTCTATTTTTGTTAGCTTTTAACACTCTAAACATGCCTCGTTTTACGTTTAACATCCTACGTTTTACGTTCTACGACTTATCCTAAAAGTATAAGATGACCAAAAAAATAATCCAGACCTGTGACATCGTGATGGAAGTGACCTGGCTGTTAGCCCTGGTTTCAATTCCAATTTACTTCAACATTTATACCAGCCGGGTTTTTGAACCCGACAAAATAACCCTGTTCCGGTCACTGGTCCTGGTAATGCTGGTCGCATGGGCCGCCAAAGGTCTGGCCCGTGTAGCGGGGGACCGCAGTGCCCCGGTGGCTGCTAAACCGGCAGCGGGAGTACGCCGGGGAAAAACCGCCGAACTGTCCGAAGTTATCTACCCGGAGGACGGCGAATTGATTGGGCCAGACAGTCGGCCTTTTCTGCAAAGAGTATTCAAAAGGCCGCTGGTGGGTTTTGTGCTGGTGCTGGCTTTTGTCTATCTAATTGCTACAATCTTTTCGATTGTGCCAGGGATAAGCTGGTGGGGTAGCTACCAGCGCTTACAAGGCACTTATACTTTTTTCAGCTACGTGGCCTTTTTCCTGGTCCTGGCCTTCAATATTAGAGAACGCCGCCAGCTAGAGCGGTTGATTAGCTTTGTGTTACTGGCGAATATTCCGGTAGCCCTCTACGGTATTATGCAGCATTTGCAGGCCGACCCGCTGCCCTGGCAGGGTGACGTGGTTTTCCGGGTAACTTCCACTATGGGTAACGCCATTTTCATCAGCGCCTACCTGATAATGGTCGTGCCGCTGGCCCTGTACCGGATTGTAACAACCGGGAACTGGCTGTTGAAAAACCGGAACCTGGCCGGTAGGCATCTGCAAGGCCGCATCCGCAATACCGCCTTAAGCTGGATAGTCCTCTACGGCTGCTTTATGCTTTTCATGCTGGGTCTCTTTTTCGTGGTCCTGAATTTAAACGCCAATTACCGGCCTGAAGCAAGCGCCTCGCCGGTTATAAGTTCCACGGCGGCCCAACTGGTTAGCAACAACGCCTCCGGTGAGTCGGTCAATCTGGGTGGGGGCGAAAGTATTGGGCCGTGGTGGGCCTTACCCGTGGGTATCGTACTTAGCTTTGGCCTCTTTTTCCTGTTTACAGTCCGCCGCCGGGGAACCGATACCAACTTTCTTTTTCGAGTATTTGAACTGGCTAGCTACATATTCCTGGTAGCCATTGTGGGCCTGACTATTCTTTACAGCCAGAGTCGCGGCCCTGAAGCCGGTATTTTAGTGGGAGGGTTTGTCTTCTTCCCACTGGTTTTCTGGCGGCGGCGGGCCTGGAAATGGCTCATCGGCTGGCTGGGAGCCGGGCTGGTATTGGCAGGCATTTTAATCCTGTTCAACCTGCCCGCCGGTTCTACACCTCTGGAACCCGTCTTTAAAGTCGCCCGGCAGAACGACCAGATTGCACGTCTGGGTCAGTTCTTTGAAACCAATGACGGCACTGGTAGGGTGCGCCAGCTCATCTGGAAAACCGTGTTGGAAGTTATGGGCGAAGCCGCCGAGAAAGAACCGGCCCGCTTGCTAGTCGGTTACGGTCCCGAATCGCTTTATAATAAATCGCCTCAGCACTACCAGGCTGAACTAGCCCAGGTGGAAGCTCGCAACGCTATCCCCGACCGCTCCCACAACGGCTACCTGGACGCGCTTGTCACTACGGGAGTTATAGGGCTGCTGGCCTACCTGGCCGTGGTTGGAGCCTTCTTCTATTACGCCTTCAAATTCCTGCGGCGTACCCGGCGCTTTGAATACCAGGTTTTGCTGGCCGCTTTGATTTCCATAATGATAACCCATCAGATAGAAATCCAGACCGGTATCCAGATTGTCAGTTCGTGGATGATGTTCTTCACGACCATAGGGCTGGTAGCCGTGATGGGCGGCCTGATTTATGGCCGCTGGGATGCTATCGGGCAAAAGACCACGACTGTCCCGGAGGTGGAAGCGGTTGTAGAAGAACCGGCTCCCCTGGTGGCAGAGCCGGAACCGGTATTAGTCGCTGCGGCCACCTTACCGGCCAAAAATGGCCGCAAGCCGAGCAAGGAACAAGTTTCTACTAAAGTCAAAGCCCCAGAGCCGGTTTCATCTAAAATTAAAGGTACGACCAGGGAACCGGCCAGAAATCACGAACAACCAATTTCCGCTACGATCAACAATGCCAGGGGGCCAGTTGGAATAAAACGCAACGGGCCGGTTTACGCCGCGCCCGGTATAGAACTGGAATCCGCAATCCTCTACCGGCGGGTCAAGCCCTGGTTCTATGCGGCGGCGGCGGCATTGGTCGCTGTAACCCTGTTCTACGTCTGGATTGGGAATGTCGCCCCGATTATGGCAGATACGGTTTACAAACAGGGCTTTAACCTGGCCCAGGCTCAACAATGGCCGCGTGCAGTGCCTTATTTGAAGCAGTCGCTCGGTTTCGCGCCAAACGAAGATTATTATGAATTGTACCTGGGCCAGGCTTACCTGGAACTTGCCACGACCGAAGCCCAAAACGCGGCCAAAGACAAAACCCGTCTTACCAACATGCAGACTTACCTGGCTGCCAGCGAACGCGAGTTGTTGCGGGCGAACAAGTTAGCCCCGCTCAATCCCGACCACTACGCCAATATAGCCCGGCTTTATACACGCTGGGCCGACCTGGAACCTACCAGGGCTACCGAAATGCTAAATAAAGCGGTCGGGCGCTACCTGGAAGTGGTGGACAAATATGCCCCGCGCAACGCCCGGTTGTGGGCCGAATTGGCCGCCACCCAGGCCAGTATCGCCACTAATCGCAACGATACCGACATTACGGGCGGGCCGGTAGACAAAGCCGCCATGGATAAAGCGATTGAATACGGCTTGAAATCGGTTGAAGTAGACACTATATACGATTTTAACCGGTTGGTGCTGGGTGACGTTTACCGCTTCGCCGGGCGCAAAGATGAAGCCGGGCAGCAGTATTTGAAACTGGCCCAGATTGACCCGCTGCAACTGGCAAACGACGAGCGGTATACTCGCCGGATGTTGGCCCTGAGCCAGAGTCCGCAGGTCAGCCTGGAAGACGCTATAACCGCCTTTGACCCGGCCCGGTTCGATGTACTGGATAAGGCTAAAGATAAACAGGCCAGGCTTCCCCAGGATAAAGCCTACGCCCTGATGTCGCAGGGAGCGGTTTATTTCTACAAGAACCGGCTGGATGATGCCAGGAATGCGCTAAATACCAGCATCGGGATGAATCCTAACAACCCTTACGTACACGCCTACCTATCGGTAGTGTTTAAAAAGCAAGGGGCAACCGCTCAGGCTCAGAGCGAGGCGACTACGGCCCGGACTCAGGCAGCCAGTTCAGCGAATGCCCAGAGCATCCAGCAAGCGGTCGAAACGTTGTTAGCCAGTTAAGCAGGGCCGGGAAAATGCAAGCAATTTTGGGTATTTCCGACATGCAGGTTCAGACCGTCGAGGGCAATCCCGGCATCGGCTTTTACCTGGCCCTGTTCCTGCTGGCACTGGGGCTATCCCTGGGAGCCACGCCCCTGGTTCGCCGGATAGCTCTGCGAATTGGTATAGTCGATGCCCCTAGCGCTCGCAAGGTTCATATCTCTCCGGTCCCTCTCCTGGGCGGGCTGGCGATTTTCCTGGCCTTCATGCTGGCCTTGCTGGGGCTATCATACTGGTTTCTACCTTTTTACATTCCCCAACTTGGCGCAATCCTGTTTGGAGCCACGGTTATTTCTTTCTTCGGTTTCTGGGACGATAAATACGGTCTACGTCCGCTCTATAAGCTGGGAGCGCAAATATTGGTAGCCGCCTGGCTGGTGGTTACGGGCGTGCGGATTGAGCTTTTCCGGTTTCTGCCCTTCTCGGACGAAGTCAACACCGTTGTAACTATCCTGTGGGTAGTGACTGTTACCAACGCGATTAACTTTATAGACAATATGGACGGCCTTTCAAGCGGAGTAGCCGCGATTGCCGCCGCCTTCTTCTTCCTGGCGGCTTACCAGAGCGGGCAATGGCTGGTAGCTTTGCTGGGGGTAGCGCTGGCCGGGGCGGCGATAGGTTTTGTCTATCACAATTTTGGCTTTATCCGGGGCCACACCCCTATTTTTATGGGCGATGGCGGCTCTCTTTTCCTGGGCTATATCCTGGCGGCGGTCGGTATCAAGTTGCGTTTTTCCAATGTTGATTTTGTCACCTGGATGGTCCCACTCCTGGTGCTGGGTGTGCCGTTATTCGATATTAGCCTGGTGGTATTGTCGCGGATCCGCCGCCGTATCCCTTTCACCAGGGGCGGCAAAGACCACACTTCCCACCGGCTGGTACTGCTGGGTCTGAGCAAGCGAGAAGCAGTCCTGGTAATATATTTGCTGTGTGGGGTGCTGGGCGTGGCGGCCCTGGTTGTTACCGGCGCTTCGATTGCCGATGGTTACTGGGTGGGCGGATTTCTCCTGGCTGCCGCGTTATATGCCCTTTACCGGCTGGAAAAAATACCTCTAATCAACACCAACCCTAAAGGCATGAGCCACAGTAAGGGTCTGAAACCGGATAAACCGGAAATTCCCCTTCAAAGTGAACCGCTCGAAACCCCCGATAATCTTCCCCAACCTGAAAGTTTTCCGTAATAAGATTTCCTTTTTTACATCCTCATAAGCTATTTAGAGTCAGAAAAACCCTTAAAATAGCATAATTTTGGAAACCTTCATCATCCGTATCAATTCAAAAGTGGCGGTAACAGGGTAAAAAAAGGCTGGGTTAGACTTAACGCAGCCTTGCTCGAAATTCTAGTTTGTGCCACTCAGGCCGTGGCCGTTCATTTTCCCAGATTTACCTAACTCAAGGCCCCTTGCTTTTTCTTCGATCAACCGACCTAACAAGTCTTTGTGGCCTTCTCCGACTACCCGATCCCGTACATAGGCATAGAAATTTACTCCCACTTTTTTACAGCTCTCGACTAGAGTCTGGAAAATATCCCAACAGCCTATCCCTTGCTTGGTTCTGGCATGTAAGCTCACATCCCGTTTTCGCACTCGTTGGCTGGCTCCTAATTCGGTCAGATTGTTATGCAATGGGATTTCGGGGTGCTTTAGTACCATTAGTAGACCACTCTTTTTCGCGTAAGTTATAGCTATCCGTACATCCAGGATACTGTATCCCGTTTTCCGGCTAAACAGTTCAACGAAAGTCTTTTTCAAGCAGGTTACGCACTTTTTGCATCACCACGCGGGCGTGTTCATCTTGAATTTTAGCTGGGTCATATTCTTCTAACACCCACTGAGTGTAGCAAATTTTTACCCAGCCCCACTTTTTGAACTGTTATGATATTACGATTATAAAATAAAATGGCCGGTAGAGCGAATACCGGCCACTGTTTAGTATTAATAGGAGTGTTGCGAAAGCAACTTTGTTGGGGAAGGTATCGAATACACAATTAAGGGGTGAGGAGTAATAAAATAGATAATTGCTTTTGGGTCCAAAGACCCGGTTGGAAAACTCCTTGCCAACAAATCCTATACTGTATTAAATTCTTAAAGAGCTTCTGCTATCTTTATATAGCAATTTTGAGGCCACTACAGGGGATTTTCTCTGTCTTTGAGAGGAGAATATATAAATATAACCTCTAACCAAGCCCTACAATATTTCAAACGAGGTATTGTCTACTATGCCGCCCACCTCGATGAAACCTGGTAACAAAGGCAATTAATTATCGTGAAATTGCTTGCGGTAAATCTGGGGACTAAGGCCGTAGGCGCTTTTGAACTGGCGCGAAAAGTGGAAACTCGATTGAAACCCAACGCTGCGGGCTATCTCGCTGACTGGCCGGTTGGTAAATTCGAGTAAGCGGCGAGCCTGGCTTAAGCGCAACTTCAAAAGAGTTACCATAATTGACTCGCCGGTTTCTTCCTTAAATAGATGGGCTATCCGTGAAGGCGAAAGGGCCAAACTACGGGCGATTTCGGGTACATTAAGCGGTTCGGCCAGTTGTTTGGATAGCATTTCGAGAACTTTTTGCACCCGTGAGTCCAGGCTAGAGGCTTCCTGGCACTGTCGGGCCAGTAACAAGACTATTTCTTCCAGGGCATTGGCGCTGAGAGCTTCCTGCAAACCGGTCAAGAGGTAGTTATCTTTCAACAATCGGTCAAAGGCTATCCCCAAACGCTCTTTAAGGGCCGGGTTATCAATTCGCATAACTATTAAGCCGGGCCACTCCTGGGGCAGTTCCTTTAACCAGAGCAGCCAGTCGGAGCGCGGTATAAAGTGCGCCCAGTAAAAGTCCCAGGGCTGTTGCGGCGTGGAGGTCGAGTAATTATGGGGCAAACCGGGTGCTATAATAGTCACTTCGCCCGGCCCAGACAGATGTTGCCAATCGAAGTGGCGAAAGCGCCCTTCTCCGGCAATAGTATAAAATAAAAGCCAATCTTCTCTACCGTGGGTCCGGCGAACCTGATAGCCATAGGCTTTGCTGAAATGACTTGCCAGCAAAATGCCCTTGGGTGGCCCTTCCTCCAGAATAATATCCGATTTATTTATAGCAGAATCCGATGTGCGTATAACCATTGAAGTCATTTACCCCGACCCTTATTATAGTCTAAAATAAAGCAGGTTCGTTACTTTTCTGCTTTGTAATAAATCAAAAGATTAAAACCCAGCCCTTTTCCGCCCGATATGATTTGAAATTTCAGATGATACCCGGCCCGGCAATCTCCGGCGCGATAAGCTGGTTGATAGCAGAAAATAACACGATAATACTGTGTCTAATGTTGGGTTCGGATAAAGGAGTTCACCACAATGTTTCTTTCGCAAGAGGATGTTCATAACTATCAGCGGGATGGCTATATCTTCGTCAAAGACCTGTTTAGCCCACGCGAAGTGGAAATAATGCTGGATACTATTGAAAGCAACTCTATTATCAACCAGCATTTAAACGTTCGCCAGGATGCCCAGGGCCGCCAGACCAAGCTATCTATCTGGCATTCTCTGAATAACGATGTCTGGGGTGCGGCCTCGACCCATCCCCGGATTGTCAACAATGTGCGGATTTTGACCGGCGAAGATGTCGCTTTCTTTCACGGCAAAGTAATGTTGAAAGAAGCTCGCTCCGGTGGAGCCTGGGAATGGCATCAGGATTACGGCTACTGGTACGACCAGGGATTTGTCTTTCCGCGCATGCTGAGCGCCTTTGTCGCCCTCGATCCGGCCCGTGAAGAAAACGGCTGTCTGCGAGTGCTGCGCGGTTCGCACAAGATAGGACGCATGACACACGGAATAGTTGGCGACCAGACCGGGGCCGATATGGACCGGCTGAATCAAATATCGCAATACTTTGAAGAAGTGAAGTGCGAGATGACACCGGGAACAGTCCTGTTCTTCGACTGCAACCTGCTGCATACTTCCGCCCCGAACGATTCGGACTATCCCCGCCGTTCTTTTATCATTGCATACAACGCGCTGTCGAACCCCCAGTTCAGGAAGAAGAAACTGTGTAGCCTGGAAGCCTGCCCGGTCGGCAGCGAGGGCGCTATTTTAGAGTTTGCCCGGAAGCCGGTAGCGGTAGCGGTTTAAGAAGTAATTAGAGGTCAACCGCCAGTAGTCAGAGTTTTGGTTCAGGAAAACGCGGGCCGGATGGCCTCTTACTTTACACTCAGCATAATAGCAAGACTTAGGTTACAGAATAGTAACAACACCGGAGGCTTGCAATATTTTATTGTACAAGAGCCTTTCGTTTCTAACGAAAATACATCTTCTCGGCCTGAATCGAGTTGGTAATTTTACAACCAACTCTATTTTGGCTATTTTATTATAAGGAGGAATCCAATTGCAAGAGGTTAAATCTAAACTGACCGCGCCTGAGTTGGACCAGAATTACCCGGTAACGGCGGACCAGATTGCCAGCTACCAGCAAGACGGCCATATTTTATTGCGCGGGGTGGCTAGCCAATCTGAGATGGAATTTTACCGGCCCGCCATCCAGGGTGCGGCCTATCGCTACAACACCGAAACTCGCCCGCTGGCTGAGCGTGACACCTATGGCAAAGCTTTCCTACAAGTCATGAATTTGTGGGTTAAAGATGAAGAAGTGCGCCGCTTTGTAATGGCCCGGCGTTTTGCCAGAATTGCCGCCGAACTGATGGGGGTCGAGGGGGTCCGAATTTACCACGACCAGGCGCTCTTTAAAGAACCGCACGGTGGCCCGACTCCCTGGCATCAGGACCAGTATTACTGGCCGCTAGATACCGACAAGTTTGTGACTCTGTGGATGCCCCTGACCGATATTTCAGTCGAAATGGGACCGGCAACTTATGCCACTAGTTCCCAGAAACTGGGCTACCTGGGCAAAGTGCCGATTTCGGACGAATCACAGGCTATCTTTGAGAAATTTATCGCTAACAAGGAGCTTTCCTTGCAATTAGGCAGCGCCATGGCAGCCGGCGATGCCACTTTCCACGCCGGTTGGACCCTGCACGGTACTCCCGGAAACAGTACCGACCGGCCTCGTGAAGCCATGACCATTATTTACTTCGCGGATGGAGCGCATATTACCGAGATAGACAACAAAAACCGGGCTGACGACCTGGAACGCTGGCTGCCGGGCTTAAAAACCGGAGACTTAGCGGCCAGCCAACTTAACCCCCTGGTCTATAAAAAGTAAAATGTGTATACTTTCACTAACTATTTAGCCGGGCCAATGGTTATCGGGTAGCCTCGGCGGTGTTGGCCGACCTGACCGTCCTGAAGGAAAGGTCGTCGAAATGGGCGGACAGGACGAGTAATGGTCCAGCGCGGCTGGTATTACCAGCTTTACCGTCACCAGTTGACTTTATCCAGTCATTAAATCGGTGTCAACCCATTAATTAAATCCAGCCAATATTCTTGTTAATTTACAAAGGAGTTTTCAATGTCAACCGAGGTAAAAACTAGCCCGGTAATTGTAGATACTACTAATAGTCCTCATGCCATTTTAAAACCGGTGCCGATTAACGCAGTCCGGTTGACCGACCAATTCTGGGAGCCACGCCGCCAGATTAACCGGGACATCACTATTCCTTTGCAATATCAACACCTGGAACAAACCGGTCGCCTGGATAACATGCGCCGGGCCTCTGGCAAAAAAGATATTGCCTTTGAAGGAATTCACTTTAACGATTCGGATGTCCACAAGTGGCTGGAAGCCGCTGCCTGGACCCTCGCGACTGACCCATCGCCCGAACTTACCCGCTTAATTGAGCAGGCTGCCCTGGAAATTGCCGATATGCAGCAGCCCAACGGCTACCTGCATAGTTACTTTATGTTTGAACACGAGGCCGAACGCTGGACCAATACCCGTTTTATGCACGAGCTTTACGTGGCGGGGCATTTCATCCAGGCGGCAGTCGCACATTACCGGGCCAGTGGTAGTACCAAACTGCTGCAAGTGGCCCGCCGCCTGGCCGACCACATCTGCGACACCTTTGGCCCGGTCGAAGCGGGCAAAAGAGCCGAAGCGGACGGCCATCCCGAAATTGAAATGGCCCTGGTAGAGCTTTACCGGGCCACCACCGAAACCAAATATCTCGACCAGGCCAAATTCTTTGTAGATGTGCGCCAGGGCATGGGCCGCATGAACCGGGCCGAATACGAACTAAAACCCTTCCGGGAATACGACCGTATAATCGGCCACGCGGTTTGTGCGGTCTATCTTACCAGCGGCGTTACCGATATACTGGCCGAAACCGGTGATGCTTCTGTGCGAGCGGCCCTGGACCTTATCTGGGACAATATGGTTTGCAAACAGCTCTATATTACCGGGGGCATCGGCTCGCGCTGGGATAACGAAGCTTTTGGCCGCGATTACGAACTGCCCTCCGAACGGGCCTATACCGAAACTTGCGCGGCTATCGGCAGCGTGATGTGGAACCACCGAATGTTTACCCTGAACGGGGAAGCCCGCTTTGCCGACCTGCTGGAACACACTCTTTACAATGCTGTACTGCCGGGCCTTTCACTAGATGGACAGTCTTATTTTTACCAGAATCCGCTGGCCGATGACGGAACCCACCGCCGGGAGGAATGGTTCGGCTGCGCCTGTTGTCCGCCAAACGTGGCCCGGCTGCTGGCCCAACTGCCCGGATACTTCTATAGCCTTAGTTCGGACTCTATTTATGTAAACCTGTACGCAGAGGGTAGCCTCGAAACCGAACTTCCCGGTGGGCAAGCAGTCCGGCTAACTACCCGCACGAGCTATCCCTGGGACAGCATGGTTGAAATTGAGGTGGAGAGCGCCGGTAATTTTGGGATTTTTCTGCGTATACCGGCCTGGTGCGAAGAAGGGTCCAGCCTGGAAGTGACGGGTGAATTCTACATAAAACCACCAGTCGCGGGTTCGTACCTCGAAATCCGGCGCGAGTGGCAGGCAGGAGACAAAATTAACCTGCGCTTGCCGATGCCGGTCCGTCGCCTGGAAGCGCATCCCTACTCACCTGATACCAATGGCCGGGTGGCGCTCATGCGCGGTCCGCTGCTATATTGCGTCGAGCAGGCCGACAATCCGGGCATAGACCTGCGCGACCTGGTAGTAACTGACGCTACCGAGTTTTCGGCCCAGCTTGAACCTGACCTTTTAAATGGGGTTGTCGTACTGCGTGGTCATGCGACTTTAGTCCGGCCTGACCCGACCTGGCAGCGCCGTTTATACCGCTCTCAAGAGGCAGCGGTAAATTCCCCGGCCCTAAATACCGTCGGCCTGACCGCCATTCCTTATTACGCCTGGGCTAACCGCGAACCGGGCCAGATGCTAGTCTGGCTGCGAAACAGG
The DNA here is from genome assembly GCA_043727245.1 of Chloroflexota bacterium. Taxonomy (GTDB): domain Bacteria; phylum Chloroflexota; class Chloroflexia; order Chloroheliales; family Chloroheliaceae; genus 54-19. The sequence goes on from JAYSYV010000156.1 coordinate 13,650, forward strand.
TAAAGGCTAAACCAACTACCACCAGACAAGCCTGGCTTAATAAAGTTTAGCCAGGGCCAGTCTGGCGGCTAGCTGAAGGATTTTCCCTAAAGTTTCGGACCGGGCCTGTTGCTGCGAGGCCAGGCCGAGACTCTGGGCCGCCGCCTGAAAAGTATAGTAAGAAGGGCGTTTACGGCCCGTCTGGTCAATCAATCCGGCCTGAATATTGGCGGCCTGGTCGGCGTAGCTATACCAGAAAAAATTGGTTATATTCAAGTTAGGCCGTATATTAATCCCTGCTATCATACTCTCCATCAAGTTTGAAACATTCTCCTCGCAACCCTGCATCGTCGTGGCTGCCACCGGGTACTTGCAGGCGGCAGGCTGGTTGGTAGTAGTTGCCAGGTCAAAACCCCATTCACTCAGCCAGATAGGGTAACTGTTGCTCACGAAACGGCGCACGTTGCGTTGAATATCCGAAGTCACGTAAAAAGATGGCGGCACGTAGCTATCGGCCCAGGCCGCGAACTGATAGGGGTGCAGCCCCAATATATCAAAAGGTAGGCGGTTGTTGGCCTGTTGAAAGCGCTGGACTGCCTCAGAGTTGACCAGCAGGTTCACTCCGGCATCGCAACCGTAATTCTCCCAGGGTAGTAGTTTATAACAATTCTCCGGCCCGCGATGGTCGTCGGTATTGCAGGGTGTTTCATATTCGGGGGAACAATTATAGGCGCTTAGGATACCACCGGTAACAATTTTGACCTGTTTGTTAGTGCGCTCGGCATAGACTGTTGCCAGCAAAGCCCCGAATTTCTGCATTCCATAGCGGACACCCACGCGCTCGCCGCCGGTGGTATCGCGCCGCCAGAGGCCATACCCACAGGCATCCAAATCAGAGTGCAAAAACCCGCATACGTTCGGCTCATTCCAGAGCTGCCAGTGCTGGATGTAAGGGTAGCGCTCGGTTAGCTCGTTGAAGCCTAACTGGTGGACCGAAGTCGAAGTCTCCTGGCCGCAGCCTTTGAGATAAACTTCCCGAACCCAGCGGGCAAAGACTTCCGGGTCGCGCTCGTTGATGTCGCTGTGGCAGTAGGCGAATGGGTCCACCAGCACCGCCAGAATACGCACCCCATAAATCTGTAGCCGCTTAATCACCCGGTCGTAGCGCTTGAGATTGGTCGGGTCGGTGGCCTGGAACTCCAACCTGACCCACCCTCCCCCCAATTGGGCAATTTCACGGGCGACCTTATCACCATCCGGCCCTGATAGCCGCTCAATCATAACCGTGGCATCAGTTCCCATTTGAAAATTGGCGGTGGTTGTACTTTTAGCTTGTAGCGGAATGTCCGCCAGGGCCGGGCTAAGGCTATTAAAAATAAATACCAGCAGCAAGATACCAGAATTTACGGGGGAACGGAAAATAAGAGGTTTTCTAATCATTATTATTACTATTCCCGACTCGGCAAACCGGCCCTGGTCTAAAATTATTTATCAGTCTGGCTTATTATAAACGCTTATTCGGAATTGTGGGTACTATTTTGTATGAAATGAAACGGGCTGCTATGCTCGCCAGCTGCAGCCCGTTGATTGGTTTCGTTAGTGTTAATAGGAGGAGATTAAGAGGATTAAAATTGGTCTCTTCGACCATCTTTCGACCGAGCGGTCGAATGATTTCTTTGGTAAGCTTATTATCAGTTTAGCCTTGGACTTCCTGTTCTTTGCTTACAACACTATTATAGCAATAAATTTCACAATGTCCATTAGACTAAAGTCCTATATGCGCCTTTTGCCGTTAGGCCAATTGGCTTAATTAGCCTCAAAGTATAGGTATCCATAAGGAAATCTTATTTTCATCACTTTATTTTCCTATAGGTAAACTTAATTTTTGATCCAAAGAGGGTCAAATTGTCCAACTGCATTACCGCCATTGGGCAAGCCGGTTAAATCAAAACTTGGCCCGCCGCTATAGCGCACCGCCGCCAAATTATGGCCCAGTCCGGTAAAAACCAGCCAGCGGCTATCGGGTGACCAGGCCGGTTGGCCGGTGTTGCGGCATTCTATTTCGCAACCCAGAGCCGTTGCCAGGGTCTTCTGACCGTTTGGATTGCCGCCATTCCACTGGCTCACATAAAGATGTGCGTCGTTCCAGCCCAAAAAGGCCAGGCTAGTACCATCTGGCGAAAATACCGGTTGGGCAGCCGATTGGACCACCGTTTTCTCGCTGCCGCTGCTGAGATTGACGGCCCGGATTTCAGAACTGCCGATTTTTGGCTCGCGCTCGTCGGGGGTCAGCCGCAGCAGGGTGTAGATCAGCCAGCCGCCATCCTTTGAAAATACCGGGTCCGCCGCCAGGGTATCCCGTTCACTGGTTAGCACCACTCTCGGTGTGCCTTTATTCTCAATCAGGGCCAGCCTGACCTGGTTCACATCTTTATAGAAGAAGGCCAGTTTTTGACCGTCCGATGACCATGTGAGGGTCGGCAAAACATCCTCCGCCACTGGGCGTGACTGGCCTGTACCCAAATCTAGCAGAAACAGGTTGGCTTTCTCAATGGCCGTATATTGAACGTAAGCCAGGGTAGTCCGGTCGGGACTCAAGGCCGCGCCAATCCCATAGGCCGCCAGGCGGCTATTCCCCTTCAAATCACTTACATAAATGGCCTGGCGACCAGCCTGTTCCGGCGCGGAATAGACCAGACCCGGCCCGGCGTATGGACTACTGGCCCCATTGACGCTCCCTGGCAGCAGCCCGGCTGAACCAACTTCCCCGGCCTGGCTGCTATAGAGATAGAAAGCACCCCTATCAATCTGCCGGTAAGCCAATCCGCCAGACTGGTTCAGGTCGGTGCGGGTAGCTGCGTCCAGCGGTAAATTGCCGGAAGTAGAGGGGTTGCTTGCACCTGAACCATAGCGCCAGGTGAAATAATGCAGCCCCACGTTACCCATTTCTACCTGGAAAGCGGCTGGGTTAGCCGGGGTATAAGTCAGCACTCGCCGCTCAAAAGCCTGGATCAGTACCTCGCGTTCAAGCCCGGCCACTTTCGCCCTCGTCCAATAAGGCTCAGTCAGAGGTAATCCGACCGAAAAAAGCCAGTCCACCACGTCACCCTGAACTATATTGCCATTTTCAAGAACCGGGCCGCGTGTCTGGGTCAGGAAGTTCCAAAAAACCCCGGCGATATTATGGCCGGTCTGGGCGTTGAACTGGCCGTACAGGGCTTTACCGGGCAGGTCGGAGGGCAAAGTTCCCTGGCTGCCATCTTTCAACAAGAATTTTGTCACCGGCTGGCCGGTAAGGTCGCTCTGGTTGGCGGCAGTTGAAGCCAGATTCTCCAAACTGGCATAAGTCGGTGCGTCCGGGTTGATAGCCGGTCCATCCCCGGCGAGAGGGATTTCCGCCGGAGCGCGACTTTCAAAGCGGTTATCACCTAGCTGAACCTGCCCGGTAATTAACTCTTTCGCCAGCAGACCGTTAGTGACGTACCACTTGCTGTTAACATCACCGGAGGGTTCGGTCAGTTCCATCCGGCTCTTATCGAAATATTGGACCAGCCGCGCCCCGCCTGGTGCTTGCTGGTAAGCCTCTTTAGCGGCTTGCTCCGGTTTCTCGCCCCAGAGCCATGTCCTGGAGGTCTGCCCACCAGCCACTGGGGCATCGGTCCGGCTCCAGAGTTTATTAAAGGCCGGATTAGCGAAACCATCCGGGCCTGGTGTCACGACAGCAGGTAATTCACTTAAAAACGTCGCAGTGGTTGAAGCCTGGGGTTGGTAATCCATGTACGCCTTTGAAAGCCAGCCTTTGGCTTTGAGCAGTTCGGCCCCTACGTTACCAACCACGACCGCGGCCCGTGAACTTGCGAACTCAGGCCGGTATTCCAGTCGGCCCTTTTCAAAATACTGGACCAGGCGGCGCTGGCCGGTTTCCGGGTTAGTTTCGTCAAACGGCTCCGAAATAGGCGAGCCAAAAACAAAATTGCCCAGGTGTTGCTGCCAGTAACTCAGGAAAGGTTCTTGCAGCGAATGGTTGGTCTGAGTAAACCACTTATAAGTGGCCGTATCACCACCAAGCCGGGTGGCCGGTTCAAACCTATAACCCCTGGCCCCGGTCAGTTCCAGGCCCACATTGCCGAAATCTATCAAGAAAAGATAGCGGTCGGTTCCCTGTAACTGCGAATATTCCGGTAAAGCCCGCCTTTCCCGGTGAAACTCAAAGCGCCCTTTCTCAAAATATTGGTGAATCGGAGTCTTGTTCGCGTCATTGACAAAATCGTGCCGCCCGGTCGCCAGGTCTTCCTGCAAGAAGCTGTCGGTGATAGGCAAACCAAAGACCTCCATGCCGCCACCTCGCTTCCACATTTCGGTCATCGGAGTACCAGTATAATGGTCACTCTGGGGGAAATAGGTAGGCGGATTATCTCTAGTGCCGACTTTAGTCAGGCCCAGGTAGGTGACGGTCGTAGCGGCAGGAAGCTTTTCAGCCACGAAGTTGTTTTGCCAGACCTGGGCAGCCGGTTTCAGTCCCCCGTTGCGCCTGACCAGGCCGTAATAACTGGCGTGGTCGTCCCAGGGCGGTCCACCGGTTGGCTCGGTATCGTAGAGCATCCATTGCAAAATCCCGGCTACTTCGTGGCTTTTGGCGACAGCCAGAGTCTTTTTATATTTCTCCAACTGGGCCGAGTCGTTAAAATCCTTGCTGAAAATTGGCCCGGTCGGCCAGCCCATTTCCTCCAGAATAATCGGCTTCTGGCGGGCGGTCTTTTCCTGCAACTCATAAAGTTCTTCGCCCAGGGCATCGGCATTATAGGAGTGGTGCGACACAAAATCGGACAGGTCGAGGGCGCTAAAACCCTGGCTGCTCCTTTGGAAGATACTGCCTCGCCGCCCCATACCGACCGTAATTAAATGATTGGGATCTATGCCTTTGACAAATTCATGCATCCGGTAGAGCCATGTCAGGGTCGGCTCGGCATTATTCTGGCTAGCCCAAACCCCGTAATTGTCTGGCTCATTGTGCAAATCCCAGGCTATCACTCGGTCATCATCCCTGAAAGCGTTTACAATATCCCTGGCATACTGGCGGTGCAAAGCTTCTTCTTTGCTACCCGGCCCGGATACGTCCTCAAAATCGAACAGGGTAACAATCACCCCTAGCCGGTACTCGCCCGCAAGCTGAATGAACTGGCGCAGGCGGTCCAGGTATTCGGGAACAACGTCCCCGGTATCAACGTTGGTCCAGCCGTACATCGAAGCGAAAGGAACCAGAATACGCACCGAATTATCGCCCAGCGCGGCGGCTTGCTTCAAACCTTCGCGGGTCAGGTTGCTATCCCAGTAAAGCCACATAGCGGCATAGGAATTTCCCAGGTTGTAGTAGTTCGTCCCCTTGAGCGTCACCGGCTTGTTGTTAATGACCAGATTAGCGCCCTGCACCGCCAAAAAACTTTTCGTTTCAGCCCTGGCGGCAGGCAACCCGCCAAAAAAAGATAGCCCCAGATTCAAAACGACCACCAGAATCAGGCACAAACCCACGAATTTAGTGTGCCGAAAATTAGCCGGGAGAGTATTTACCATAGAAAGCGTTGCAGACCCTTCTTAACTATTTTAAGGATTGTAAAGCGGAGGGAAAACCGCCGAGAACTATATTTGGAGTATACCTTAGCGTCAGGTTAAACACCAGGAAAATAAAATTAGAATTTGTTTAGTTAAAGTATTAGAAATGGCCGTGACAAAGCTTATATTACTACCCGTCATAAAAACTTAGTAAATTTTAAGCACCGGCCCGATTGTCTATGACCTATTATACAAATTTGATGTGCCTTTTTTAACTGCGTTTCTCCTATCTTTAAGTACTATTATAATACCCTATTACGCCTTACACTAAAATTCAGATAGCCACTCTGCTAACTTAACTTATATCGGCAAAGGAGACACGTACAATGCGACAACGCCTCTTTAATGTTCCCAGGTACATTGTTGTCTTTATCTTGTTCTGGTCACTACTGACCTCCGCTTTCCTTTCAACAGCCCCAGGGACCGCCAAAGCTGCCACTTGTCAAAACTTCCCCGAAACCGGCTTCCAGGTTTGCGGAAAGTTCCTGACCTACTGGCAATCTCATGGCGGTCTGGCCCAGCAAGGGTTTCCTATCAGCGGCGTTTTCGAGGAAATGAACCAACCGCCGCCCGCCGGTGACGGTAAAGTGCATAAAGTCCAGTACTTCCAGAGAGCAAGATTTGAAGAACACCTGGAGAACCAGCCGCCCTACGATGTTTTGCTGGGACTGCTGGGTCGAGAGCAATTTAATACCAAGTACCCACCGGGTTCGCCTGAACTTCCCACGAATCACTTTTTAACCGGTGAATGCAAGGATTTTGGTATAGATGGTATACCTGCTTTTTGCAGTATTTTCCTGGACTACTGGAATAGCCACGGTGGCCTGACGCAGCAGGGCTACCCGATCAGCGATGCATTTGACGAACCCAACTCTCCGCCCCCTGCCGGCGATGGTAAGATTCACCGGGTTCAATATTTTGAGCGGGCCAGGTTTGAGGAGCATACCGAGAACGCCCCGGCTTATCTCGTGTTATTGGGTTTACTTGGGACCGAGCAGTACCAGGCCAAGTATGGAGGAAATCCGCCTACCTTTATTACTAACCCATTTTAGCTCGACTTTTGGCTAATAAAGTAATCGTGGCCGGGATAGTAGCTATCGCCAGGGCCAGGCTTTCCGGCCCTCCCCAAATTAATTCAACCGCTAACACAACAAAAAAGCCGGGCTACGAGATTTTAATTCGTAGCCCGGCTTCTCCGGTGGAACTTTTTAGTAGCCGCTACTGGCTGGTTCCGGCGAAACCCCGGCAGTTTTATAGATTTCCTGCATAATCTTCACGCTGCTGCTGCTCCCCACGCGAGAAGCCCCAGCCGCGACCATCCGCTGAATATCAGATAGACTGCGGACACCACCGGCGGCTTTCACGCCCAGCTTGCTACCGACCACCCGGCGCATCAACCGCACATCGTCCTCGGTCGCACCGCCAATCGAAAAGCCGGTGCTGGTTTTTACAAAGTCGGCCCCGGCATCTTTCGCCAGTTCACAGGCCCGGATTTTCTCGGCTTCATTGAGCAGGCAGCACTCAATAATAACCTTGCAAATGCCCCGGCCAGTATGGGCATGGTTGGAAACCTCGGAGATTTCCCTTTTAACAATAAAATCCTGCCCGGCCTTGAGCGCCCCGATATTGATGACCATATCTATTTCTTTAGCGCCGTGGTTAATCGCGGTCTGAGTTTCGCTGACCTTGATGGCGGTCATGTTAGCCCCCAGCGGGAAACCTACTACCGTACAAACCCGCACGTTGGAACCGGCCAACTCCCGCACGCACAACTTCACATGGACTGGGTTCACGCAGACCGTGGCAAAGCCATAAAAACGGGCTTCCTCGCACAACTGGACAATTTGGGCTTCGGTGGCGGCTGGACTCAGTTGGGTATGGTCAATCATCGCGGCCAGTTGGGCCGGTTCGAGCGAGAGTTTCCCAGCCTCATCGGGTTCAAGGGTTGTTTCTTCTGGGTCTTTTACAGACATCAAACACCTTCCTCTATTTAGTCGTTTCTAATTAGGGTGTCGCCAGCCTTCACCTGACCTGGTGTCCCTGGGTAGCCCCATGAATATTATAGCATGACTGAAACCAGGCGGAAAATTTGATATAATAGAAAGGCCGGATGCCGCCTGTCCCTTTTCCAAGTGCAGGCGGTTTCCTATGTTCCGCCTTATTAATAAATAGAAAAGCGTGTAATTAGTTTAAAGATGCGAGGTATAAAGATGTCAGTAACTAAAATTTTGGATTTTGAGATAAAGGCCAACCCGGTTCAGTTTATGGAGGCGGAAGAACAAAAAACCGGCTACGCAGAATCTAAAGTAATCATCATACCGGCGGGCCTGGAAAACACCACTTCTTATATGCAAGGAACTAAACGCGGCCCGGCTGCGATAATCGAAGCCAGCACCCAGGTCGAGCTTTATGATGAGGAATTAAAGTTCGAGCCAATTGATATGGGTATTTTCACCCTGCAAGAACTGGCCCTGGAAGGCAAAAGCCAGGAAGACAGCCTGGACTTGATTAAGGCCGCTTTCAAAAAAGTTTCGGATGACGGTAAATTTG
>JAYSYV010000157.1:0-2329 GCA_043727245.1 Chloroflexota bacterium
CGCACCTGGAAAAACTGGCCGAAGGTGTACCGAATAACCTGCCCTGGTCGGGCAGCGGGGCTACTCATACCGAATTTGTCGGGCGCGAGGATTATTTACAGCAAATCAAGCAGAAACTGATCACTTCCGGCTATGGGACCGAAACTGGTCGACTGGTCACGCTGGTCGGGCCGGGCGGGATTGGTAAGACCCGGCTGTCGCTTCAGGCCGGGGCTGAACTCTTGAGATACTTCCGGGATGGAGTCTATTTTGTGCCGCTGGTTGGGGTCCAGGCTCCTTCGGAGATTATACCGGCGATTGGAGAAGCTTTGCGTCTGCGTTTGACCGGCGACCGCAAGGTTATGCAACAGCAGCTTTTCAAGCACTTGCAAAACGAACGCTGTCTACTAATTCTGGATAACTTTGAGCAGCTTCTGGAAGGGGCCGGGATTTTAGCCGAATTACTGGCTCAGGCTCCGCAGGTCAGATTGCTGATAACATCAAGAGAGCCGCTCAAGCTGCAAATCGAAACCGGACTCTGGCTGGAAGGATTATCTTTTCCGGCTTCGATTGAGGACGAGAATTTCGACTCTTACGGAGCGGTCAGGCTTTTTGTCCAGAAAGTACGCCAGCCTTTACAGGAGAATAATGCACCTGAACTCGACCGCTATTGGCTGCTAAAACTTTGCCGTTTGGTCGAAGGTATCCCCCTGGGCCTTGAACTGGCGGCAACCTGGCTGCGCTCCTTTTCCCTTCCCCAGATTGTCCAAGAACTTGAACAAAACTCCGGCTTCACCACATTTACTGAAAATGGTAATGATGTTACCGGGGAAAGGCCCGTTCAAAAACTGCCGGAGCGTCACCAGCGTTTAGAGGCTGTCATCAACTGGTTCTGGACCCGGCTGTCCCGCCACGAGCAGCGTCTGGTCGAAGGTCTTTCGGTGTTTAGAGGGGGCTTTAGAATGTCAGCGGCTCGCGAGGTAGTCGGAACTTCGCCGTTTTTCCTGGACAGCCTGATTGGAAAATCCTTTCTCAGTGTCAGCCTGACCGGGCGCTACGAGATGCACGAATTACTCCGCCAATATGCCGGGGCCAAACTGGCAATACTGCCGCGTGAGGAAAGCCGGGCCAGGCTGCGCTGCGCCCGTTACTTCGCGGGCTTCCTTCAGGAAAGAGAGAGTAACCTGGAAAATGGGCGGCCCGATACCCTGGAAGAAGTCAGCGCCGAACTGGAAAATATTCGGAATGCCTGGAAATGGCTGATAGATAATAACCGGTTGGAGTTGTTGGTGCGAAGTGTGCGGGGTTTGTCGTTTTTCTACCAGTACAAAGGTTTCTTTGGAGAAGGCGAAGAAGCGCTTACGGTCGCGCTGGTCCGTCTGAGGAAGTTGCATCTTCGGTTTAATCCCAAATCAAAGGCTGCTCTGGAAGGGTTTCAAAATATCCAGGCGAGTTCCCCCCAACTTGAAATCGGGCCAGCCCTGGCTCAAGCGCCTTCCAAGCCAGCCGTGACTGACCGGCCAGAAGAAGCTGCCATGCAAAAGGGCTTGACCGGGCGGTTGGTAGAAGATGCCCTGGCGCGTGTATTGATCGAGATAGGGGCTTTTTTGCGCGAACATTCCAGCTTTGCCCAGCTTTGCCGGTTTGGAGCCGAAGCGGTAGAACTGGCCCGGTCGAACCGGCAGCGCGGCCTGGAAGGGGCTGCGCTGGCTCGCATAGGGAGCGGTTTATTGTGGCAGGGTGAGGGTCCGGCGGCGAGGCAGTACCTTGAGCGCGGTTTGAAACTGGCGCGAGAGGTCGGGTTGCCGCTGATTCAGGCCGATTGTCTGCGGCAGTTAGGTATTCTGGCTGATATAGAAGAAGATTATCCTACCAGTATTGCCTCCTCGGAAGAAGGGCTGGTCCTATACCGTCAATTGGGCAACCGGCTCTGGGAAAGCGCCAGTTTGAGTAATATAGGAGAGGCTTACTTCCAGCAAACAAACTACACCGAAGCCCTGACTTATTTGCAAGCGGCCTTTAATCTCGCCAGGCAGATCAATTTCGTCCAGATCCAAACCCTGGCTTCTTTGAACCTGGGTAAAACATATACCTTAATGGGCAACTACATTTTCGGCAGACAATATTTAGCGAGGGGGTTGGAGCTAGCTCGGCGCATCAATAACACCCGCATGGAAGCCGAATGCCTGTGCGCCTACAGCCTTTTGAGTCATTTCCAGGGCGACAATATCCTGGCGGCTGATTCCGGCCAGCAAGCTTTGCGTATCACTCGCGAACAGGGCAACCGGGAATACGAGGGTTATGCCCTGACCTACCTGGGCCATGCCTGGGCCGGGTTGGGTCGCTGGGA
>JAYSYV010000158.1:0-7200 GCA_043727245.1 Chloroflexota bacterium
AAAGAGGTCAGGAGAATTATTTTCTTTTTTCTTGCGATTTTTGTTTTGCCACAAGCACAAAGGTTTGCTTATGTTAGTCACTTCTAAATCTATTTGGGCTAGGCCAGCCCGGCAAAAGCCTCGCTAACCAACTCCTGTATAATCATGGCTGCCGCTCCGGCTCCGTTTGCCGCCGCCATCACTACCTGCTGGAATTGGGTCCTGGCATCGCCGCTAACAAACAGGCCCGGTATACTGGTGCCGCCGAATTCGTTGGTCTGGACAAAATCCCTTTCATTTAAGGTGCAGCCCAGGTCCTGGGCGAGCTTGTTGGGTTGGGATTGGGCTGCTCTGGTGAAAAGACCTCTACAGTTTATACTATTCCTATTCGCAAATGCAACTCTTTGCAACCTGCCTTCGCCTTCTAGCCGGACAATCTTGTCTTCAATTACCGGTATTCCAGCCGCCGCCAGTTGGACTAACTGTGCCTCGGTCAGTTCGGATGGACCATCCGAGCAGATGGTAAGTTGCCGGGTCCAGGAAGTTAGCAAGCGGCCAAGATGGAAAGCATCCTCACCTCTGGCATGGACTACCAGTGCTTCATCGTGGACTTCCCAGCCATCACAAAAAGGGCATACAAAGACACCATTGGCCCAGAACTGGCTAAAGCCTTCGGTAGTTGAAAGCTGGTCTTTCAACCCGGTTGCCAGGAGTAATTTGCGCGATTGAACAATACTGCCATCTTCCAGGGTAATCTCAAAGCCGTTTTCGACCTGCTTTGCTGCTTCCACCGTGGCCTGCCTTACTTCTACATTCGGGTAAGTTCCCAGTTGTTCCCGGCTGATTTTCCGCAGCTCGGCGGGCAAAATTCCATCCCGCGAAATAAAACCATGCACGCCATGTGATACGGCGTTACGATTCTGGTCGTTATCGAATAAAATTACCTTGCGACAGGCTCTTACCAGGTACAGGGCTGCCGTCAGTCCGCTGGGACCGCCACCTACTATAATTACATCGTACATAACTTAAAGTTCCTTTAAATATATAAACCATAAAAAATCCTTATTGATAATCAATATCATTATGGTATACTTATGCAAGGCATCTGTCCAATACCTCTTGGGCGGGCTATCAATGCTTTTAAGGCATCGCTGGAGATAGGATTACAAATTGGAGTTACGACATTTACGTTATTTCGTGGCCGTGGCCGAGGAACTTAATTTTAACCGTGCGGCTGTGCGCCTGAATATGACTCAACCTTCGCTCAGTCGCCAGATTTCACGACCTTGAAGCCGCACTTGATGTGCTGCTATTCGTGCACCAGCCCCGGCGATTAAGCCTGACTACGGCTGGAAAGTTTTTTCTGGAGAAAGCTCACAAGCTGCTGATGCGGCGGCTTTGCTAACCCAAAAAGTCGGGCGGGGTGAGGTCGGGCAGTTAATTATTGGCTATAATAGCGACCAGACCGGCTGCGGAATGTTACCAGCGGCTTTGCAAATATTCCGAGCCAGGTATAAGGATGTAAAACTGGTTTTGTAGGCCATGGACACGACCCGGCAGGTCGAGGCTTTGTATAATGAAGAAATTGACCTGGGTTTCAGTATCAGGATAGGGAAAGCGGCTTTTGAACCGGCCCGACCCGGTATAAGCTGGCAAAACCTGGCTTCGGAGCCGCTGGTAGCGGTTTTGCCCGAGCGGCATGTCCTGGCTGAAAACAAGCAGCTTCCTCATAAAGAATTGGCCCGTTTGCCTTTCGTTGGGTCGAGCTTGCAGTTAAACCCGCAAACCGGCGACTACACGCCAACTCTTTATGAGGAAGCTGGGTTCAGGCCAATTCAGTACCTGGCCTGTGATGTTCCCCTGCGGTTTCCTCAGTTGAACCTGGTGAGTGACGGGCTGGGGGTGAGCCTGGCATCCCTGAGTGTGCAAAAAAAGAGTCCGGCGGTTAGTGGTGTGGTTTACCGGCCTTTAACGGAAGAATTGGTGGGTAGCCATACATTTCTCTGGCAGACTGCCCGTACATCGCCTATCCTGGAAAACTTTTTGCACCTGGCAAATGAAGAAAGCCTGGGACATTGAAACAAAGGCGGCCCTCTGAGGGTACGAGATTCGGAAGTGAGGATTAAGGTCGGCTGATTTTCCCGGTAGGACGTTTGCGAGTAAAACTTTCCCACAAATCAATCAACAAATCTAAAAGCCCAGGCGGCATATCCTTTAGGGCTTCCCTTGCCGACACATAACCCATCCGGGCGGCCTGTTGAAAATCGTAACGGGCCGCTCTTTTATCCTTTAAGGTCCGGTGGGTTACGCCGCGCCAATAATGAAATTCGGCCTTGAAGGGAGAGTCGATTTGCAGACCATCCGTAAAGTCATACAAAGCCTTTTTGAAGTCGTGCTGGTTGAAATAAGCCTGACCGCGTTTGAGTAAGGCTTCCGGCTGATTGAGGGCCGGTTTGATAGTCCCTTTGAAGTCGTTAAAAGCCTTCAAGTAAATTTCTTTGTTGCGATAAGTATGCTGTAAAACTGTGCCGCCCAACCGGGTCGCTTTGCGCCACTTTCCGTCCAGGGTCTGGGCATGAAATTGGGCCGATAAGTCGGCCAGCAGTTCGGCCACAGGCAAGTGGGCCAGGATGGCCGGACGCGAGGGCAATGTTGGGTCAGGGTCGGGCGCTGTCGCAGCCTTGGGTGGCAGGACATTAGCAGGACGTGGCACTGAGTTGGCCTGATTGGGGTTAAGCAGCGAATTTGGATAGACCTCGCGGACCAGTCGGAAAAGTTCGGTCGCGGTCCGGGGGCGGTGGGCCGGGTCTTTCGCCATAGCCTGTGCCAGCACTTCGTCCAATCCTACCGGATACGCCAGGTCGGGCTGGCGGTCGCGCAGGCGCGGAACCGGGTCGTGCAGATGTTGTTTTAGCAGGGCCGGAAGGCTGCCCTGGAACGGAGCCTGACCGGCCAGCATTTCAAAAAAGACCGCACCAAGCGCGTAAATGTCGCTGGCTTTACCGACTTTATCTTCCCAGACTTCCGGGGCGGTATATTCAGGTGTACCAAAGACGCTCTGCATGGTTTTGAGCGCGACCGAGTGGTTGATGGTCATTGCCAGGCCAAAATCTGCCAGCAACACCCGGCCCTGCCGGTCCAGCAAAATATTCTTGGGTTTTATATCACGGTGAATCATTCCGGCCCGGTGGGCTTCGTCCAGGGCTGCTGCAATTTGTTCCAGGTAAATTAAAGCCTGGCGCAAGGGTAGGCGGATTGTAGGCTTGCCGGGCGGGCGCAGCAGGTTGTCCAGCGAACCACCTTCGGCAAGTTCGGTGACGAGATAAGCCTGGGTTGGACTGAATTCAAAATCTAACACCCGCAGAATATGAGGATGATTGAAAGCGGCCAGGGCGCTGGCTTCATTTTGCAGGTCGCGGCAGACCTGGGGGTCGGTTAATAGTTGAGGATAAAGTAGTTTCAGGGCGACCGGGCGGTGCGGCTGAAAGCGAGTGTCGTAGGCGTAAAAGACCTCGGCAAACCCGCCTTCACCCAGCGAACGGCTCAAATAATAACGCCGACCAATCAGGCGGGGGTTATTGGTATTTGAGTTGGACGGCCAGGAATTTTGCATGGACCGCTCCTTTTTCTCTCCGTAATTCGCCAGCGGCAGTAGTTCTAAATGGGTCAGGCAGACGCTAGAAATTTCTTCCGGTTGAAATAGCCGGGAATACTTAGATTATACTCCCCAATTAAAGTCATTTACAACCTAACTCAGGCGCTGGATTAGCTCGTAAACCTTTTTATTGACCGCGCTGGTCCGTTTTACCACCAGTTCCAGCGGTGTGCGAACGAAAGCGCCGCCTTTTTCACCAATCATCACCCCGCTCACACCCTCACGCAGACATTCGACCGCTTCGTTCCCCAGGTGGGTCGCCAGGATGCGGTCGTAAGCGCTGGGAGAGCCGCCTCGCTGTAAATGTCCCAGGATAGTCAGGCGAGTTTCATAATGGCCTACTTCACATAAGTATTCATAGATTTGCTGGCTTTTGAGAAGCGCTCCTTCAGCTACCAGGGCGATAAAGTGGCTCTTGCCCCGGTCAAAGGCGGCTTTCATTTTGAGGGCCATTTCCGGCAGAGTAGTCTCCATTTCGGGAATGACGGCCACTTCGGCTCCACTCGCCATGGCGCTCATCAGGGCCAGGTAGCCGGAATGGCGGCCCATCACCTCGACTACAAAGGCTCGCTGGTGCGAAGAAGCGGTATCCTTGATTTTGTCTATTACTTCCACAATGGTATTGAGGCAGGTATCCACCCCCACCGCCATGCTGGTTCCATACAAATCATTATCAATCGAGGCGGGTACTCCGACCACTGATAAGCCCGCTTTTTGCAGTTCCAGGCCGCCGGTAAGTGAGCCATTGCCGCCGATAATGATCAATCCTCCGATACCGGCCTGGCGTAAGTGTGCCAGTGATTGCTCACGGCCCTGTTCGGTCTTAAACAATTCCGATCGGGCTGTACCTAAGATAGTTCCGCCGCGCTGCATAATATTTCCGGCATCGTGTGAATTAAGCTGCCGGAAAGTGCCATTCAATAAGCCGGAAAAGCCGCGCTCGACCCCGTACACTTCAAATCCGAACTGTAACCCGGCTCTAACTACGGCCCGGACCGCCGTATTCATGCCCGGTGCGTCACCTCCACTGGTCATTACGCCCAGCCTTTTAAAGGGTAATTTATATTCCGTCAAAGCTCTCTCCTCCTCATATACTCCTGTCAGGCTGCCGATTAGAAACTATTCCGGGCAATTTAGTACCAGGATTTTGCACATTGCTGCCCCTCCAGCAAAATGTCTTTTTGTGGTATGTATGGTTGCTGCTTTGAATCCGGTTTAAACAGGGATATAAATAAAATCGGCGGCAATGCCAACTGACGAGCGTTGTCAGCCCTGAAGTCCAGATGGGAAAAGAGCGTGTGCGCGGTATTATACAATAAGAAGTAAAGCTTTCCTAATTTGGGGTATAAAAATCACCAGACGGTGATGTAGTACGACAACTTTGCAATCGTTTTTAAGATTCTTTAGAATAGTGATGTATATGTGGGAACCTGACGCTTCCTTTAAAAGATTGGACCTATTCTGGAAGCTGTCCACTGGACCCCACCTGTTAAATTGTGAAGGGTTTTGCCTGGCTTATGCCTGAAACTGGCCCTGGCCCTTTTAATATATTTGTATCAAAAACCCAGGCCCGGTATTGTGCTATGACTCATCAATCGCCACCTGATAAGCTACCAATAGAATTTGAAGAGATTACCCTGACTTTAACCGGCCAAACGGCTGGTAAAGACTTGTCTGTTCCCAACCTGGAAGTGACCGCCTTCGCCGGGAAAGCTACCGGTTTGGCATTCCATCAGGTTGTTGAGGAAACAGAGGCTAAAACGGCTGAAAATCCTTTGGAAGATGAAGATTGGGAAGCTGTAAGGTATGGTTACGCAGTTACGCAGATTCATTCGGGAAGGCGGTTGGGGCGAGGCTGGGTTGATACGCCCAGGCAAGCCAAATTGTGGATTGAATTACTCTCAAATATGGCTGATTGGCGCAAAGATATTAACGAACTGGTAAATGGCGCGGACCGGTCTAACCGGCTAAAGAGATTAGCGGCCAGGGTAGAACAAGCTCGGTTGGATGCAATTGACCGCTGCCTGTTCGTTGAGAGTTCTGAGTAATCCTTTTCAATTTAGTGCTTTACGACTTGATATCGGTTCGACTATAATATAGCGGAGGCGGCTGGCAGTCTATTCCAGGCTGGAAAAGAACTCACCAGCTTGTCACAAATACCCCATCGAACCTATTTTATGGCTTAACGCAACAGAATTCGGGGGCTTCATATGCGTGTTGTAGTAATTGGCGGAAGTGGACATATTGGGACATATCTGGTTCCGCGCCTGGTGGAAGCGGGACACGATGTAATTGAGGTCAGCCGAGGTGCGCGAGAACCCTACCAGCCCCACAAAGCCTGGCAGCAGGTGCGTAAGGTAAAGATTGACCGGGAAAAGGCTGAGGCAAACGGCGATTGGGGCCAGCAATTACGCGATCTTAAACCCGATGTGGTTATAGACCTGATTTGCTTTACCCCTGACAGCGCCCGTTTAATGGTCGAAGCGCTCCGGGGTCAGGTGCAGCATTTACTCCACTGTGGCACCGTCTGGGTGCATGGTTCCAGCACGACTGTGCCAGCCACCGAAGACCTGCCGCGCCGTCCTTTTGGCGACTATGGTATCAGGAAGGCGGCTATAGAAGCCTATTTACTGGATGAGGCTCGCCGTCACGGTTTCCCCGCTACCGTACTGCATCCCGGCCATATTGTCGGGCCGGGATGGGTTCCGCTCAATCCTGCCGGTCACTTCAATCCGCAGGTATTCGCCAGTCTGGCCCGTGGAGAGGAAGTCAGTCTACCCAACTTCGGCCTGGAAACTGTCCATCATGTCCATGCTGACGATGTAGCCCAGGCTTTCATGCAAGCCCTGACCCATTGGAGTGGCGCGGTTGGCGAGAGCTTTCATGTCGTATCGCCCGCCGCCCTGACTCTTCGCGGCTATGCCGAGGCCGTCTCCGGTTGGTTCGGCCATCCGGCCAGGTTGAGCTTTCTAAGCTGGGAGGTATGGCGCGAAACCGTTTCTGAAAAAGAGGCCGCCGCAACCTGGGACCATATCGCCCACAGTCCCAATTGCAGTATCGCTAAGGCTAAACGTCTGCTCGACTACAACCCACGCTATACTTCACTCCAGGCTGTCCATGAAGCCGTGAACTGGCTCCTTGAACACGGTACAATCTCGGTGAATTAGCGGTTCATTTACCGGTGACAAAGTTCCTTGCTGCAACTCAGGTCAGCCTACAAGTTTTTGTAAGAGTTGCTTAAGCTTCAAGGCTGCTACTAATCCATTGAGGCTGAAGCAGTTCTAACGGCTTGTCAAATAACGAAAGTAGACTCGCCCGGTAGCCATCAGGTATTGTTCGGTCGGGCCTACCCGGTAATATTCGTTCAACTCGTTAATAGTGGCGATTTCCTTGTTCAGCCGCCGTTTCGCTCCCTTTAACATTTCGCGCTCTAACGCTCTGCCGTCGCTGGCGGAAAGCAGGTAGCGAAAGGAATTGGGCGGGCCGGGTAATTCCTGGTAGCTGAAAGGCACTTTATGCGCAAAATCCAAAGAAGGTGGGTTGGAAACTAAAATCAGGGCTGGACC
>JAYSYV010000159.1:0-2323 GCA_043727245.1 Chloroflexota bacterium
ACCGGGTATCCTTGAAAAGTTACCGGTGCGAGATCAGGTGCGAGTTTTGCTTTTGGTAGGCACATCTGCGACAGCCAGATTTGAAGCGCCTTCCAGTTCCAGATTTGAAGCGCCTTCCAGTTCCAGATTTGACCCATGTTCGGCGGGCGATAATGGAGGGTGTTTCTTGAAATCGAACATTGTAAAGATAATCGCCCGGTGGTCCCGCAATGGCACTCGGAAGATCAGGACCAGGGCCAGTACAATATAGACAATTCCGAAAACGTAATGGGCATCAATTGGTAAAAATAGAAACTTATCGGGAAAGAAGAACTGGGCTACAAACAGGCCGAAAAGCAGTCCGGCTTCCCAGAGATGGGCGGACAGGTTTATCATAATTGCTACCGCCAGCAGAGTCTGACCGCTGGTGACGAACATTGCGCCTACCTGGTCGCCGTTTAACGGCAAACCGGTCGGGTCATCGCTGAACGGCAGACCGCGCAACCGGCCTGAACCGAGCGAAAAGACCAGCGGCAAAGTACCTACCAGCAGCGTCCACTGGTTGACCTTGCTAGCGACTAATGCTCCCAGACCGGCGCTGGCTAAACCGCGCAAAGTAAAGAGGATACAGACCACGATTTCCGGGGCTTCGCTCGAAATTGGGGCCAACCACTGGATCATAAAGACTTCGTCCACGCCGATATTTTTGCCCAGGTGAATGAGCGACTCGGAGAAGGGGTGGGCCGACATAAAGATAACGGTTGCCGCAAAGACGAGAATAAAGACCACCAGTGTACGGCGCTTATTTTGCGACAATGCTCCTATTACCTCAGCCGGACCAACCAGGTGGGGTTCTTCTACGGACTGGCGCGAAATCCGGGCCGTATACATGATAAAAAGACCCACCAGCACGACCACATCAACCATGTCAATGTGGCCCTTAATCGGGATAATCAGTGAGTACAACCCGGCCAGGCCCAGGTAGCCGATTTCGACCCGCTGAGTTTTTTCCAGGGTGACTTCCCGCTTACGGAAACGTACCCAGAATAAGAAGATGATAAGCGGCCAGGCGAAACCGACAATCATCCGGTTGGCCCCGATCATATTAGCGACCGCCAGTTCCTGGTATTCCGGTTTGGTAGCGGCCTGATAGGTCAGGGCGAAGTCTACCGCATATTCGGGCAAAACCGCCACCAGGGCCAATACTGATAAAGCCAGGGCCGCCGGAATATCCATCTGGGCTACTTCGCAAGCCCAGGAAAGCAAAAAGGCCGAACCCAATACCGCCAGCCCAAAAACTATAGCCCCCACTTCAGGACTGTTTACATCCAGATGTGCCCCACTCACTACCGCGAATAAAGCCGGTAGGGTCGTCAGGAATGCCAGAATTATCAAAATCCATCTATTCAATTATAAATCTCCTAAACTCTTTCTTACTCTCATGCGCCGGTACGCTAGAAGTTCCGAATTTACTTACAGCCGGTTACTCACGTTCGCCAGGCCAGTTAATAACTAATCACAGTATAGTATTGTGCGCCTTAGCGGTTAAGTCCCGATGAACCTATTCTTAGTGCTAGATTAATCTTGTGTTGATAACGCTGCTAAAACCTTGCTATTTCTAAGCTCCTCTGGCTTGCATAGGTTGTACCATTATCATGACAGCTACGACCGCCAGGAGCAAGGCCAGGACCATAAAAGGCACGAAAGCCGTCCGGGCAACTTTCTTTTTGTACATCTTGCGGCTAATCTGGTAGAGAACCACGCCGCTGCACATCAACCCCACGTAGATAATGAATATCTGGAACGGGTTGACGAACTCGTAGGGCAGAATAGTGCCGGTGCTGTAGTTGGGCGGGCCGAAAATCGGAATACCCAGCCGCACAAACATATTTTGGACGGTCGGCCAGAATCCCTTTGCCCCTACCGAAAAGTGAAAGAGGTAATGGGCAATCCAGAAGGAAAAACTCAGCGGCAACAGGCCCAGGGCGTAGCGTTTGAAAATCGCTCCGAGCGGTTCCTGGCTGTGGGCCAGTTTTTTGGTCAGCCAGGTGACGAGCCAACCGGACAGGGCCGGGAGGGCCACCACAAATAAGAAGAAAATCAGGGTGTAGCTCCAGAAATTATCCCGGAGGCCGGTTGTATTGCCTACCCAACGCTGGAATTCGTTAAAAGGCCCGATCATACTTCCAGCATTGGTCAGGGCCGCGAACCCCAGCACCAGGGCCACAACTCCAAGCGAAAAATCCCTTTTCGTGACATTAGTCCATAATTCTCGGAGAGGGTTGCGTACTTGCAGGCCCACATTGCTGTAGGGACAAGCTCTGGCGCAATTCATCTGGAAGGT
>JAYSYV010000160.1:0-2323 GCA_043727245.1 Chloroflexota bacterium
TTATAAACATTAGTTGTTGCTATCTATACTTTATACTGTACAATAATTTGATGATTGAGTAACCCGAATACTATCGGTCAAACGGCTTAATCCAGCACATCAGAAAGCAGGCAGAACCAATGGCGCTTTCCAATCGCTCTACATCCCCACATCCCCTTTTCAACCATTCCAGTCAGGGCGAGAAAGAGAACCCACTAGTAACCGAACCCGAACAGATTACCCGGCCCTTGAAAGCCCTGGCAAGAGTTGAACCGGCCTCGGAAGAACCGGTATATCAGGCCAAAACCGCCGATGAACCTTTTGTAAATCCGCCACTGGATGATGTCGCTGCGAATACTGATTTTATGCCGGTTGTTCTTCCAGCCGAAGTACCGGTGTACCTGCGTAATCCCGGTCCGCCTCCGCGCCTGCCGCGTAACTCTAATGTCAAGAGCCTGGGCCGTACTTCCTACCGCTTTCAGGAGGTTAAATTTGGTTACTCCAATAGCCGGACCTTGCTTTATATTTGTGCCTTAATCGGGGTGGTCTTACTTTTTGTACTACTGGTGCTAAAACCCCAGGACCGCAAAGTTGAAGTCTCTGGCCTGGGAGCCTCGGCGAGTGGAACCACTGGACCGGTCACTACCAGGAAACCGGCCTTTACGGCTGTGGCATCGGACGAACAATTTGCGATTGTTACCGATGTGGCCGGATTCGTGTTGGAAGAACCCCGCGATGGGGCTATCCAGGTTCAGAATCTTTCCCAGTTTACTTATATTGCTTTCCAGAAGAAAAGTGATGACGGCTGGTATCAGCTAAAAGGTGGTACTGGCTGGCTAAAAGCTTCCTCAGTCAAAACCTTCAGCACCGACCAGGCGGCCTGGGACTTTAAGCGAACCGAAGAGGCCAAGATAAAAGGCTAAAAGATACCAGTACTCAGAAAGAAATTCTGGTTGTAGGCTCGTTGCTTAGAGAGTGAATTTAAAAGCTTAATTCAGTTCTATGCTCAATAAAAGAAAGCTGAAAGAATTTACAAAAAAAGTGGATACCCTACTTTGGCAAGAATGGGATCCAATTGGATGTGGTGTACCAGAAGACGAATACACTTCTTATGCACTTTTTGTAGTAGGAAAAGCCTGGAACGGCGTAGATAAACAAGTAATTCTCGATTATCTGTACTGGGCAGAAAATGAAAATATGGGATTGAGCTGCAAAAAAGAAGAGGCTTCCTTAAAAAATGGTCCTATCGTGGATAAGATAATGCAGTTAGCTTCCGAATATAAACTTCGAGCTTAGTACCAAGTCGAAATACAACAAAAAGACCGTCTACGAGATTTATAGTGACGGTCTTTTTAATTCAGAAAATCTTACTTTGTAAAAATTATTGCTGCTTACGATCACCCTTCAACTCGCTTAACTGCCGTTCCAATTCAGCTATACGTTGTTGACTGGCTTCGTTTTGGGTAAGCCTAATATTGTTCTCCTGGTCATAAAGCCTTAAATAGCTGCCCTCGGCTTTCAGCCAGCTATTTAATTCTTCCGACCACAGGCGGCCCTGGTCGTCCGGCTGCAATTCGACCGGCTCACTGTTTTCGTAGCGCCAGCCAAGTAATCTTTGGTTGTTCGTGTTTCTCCAGACAGCAGGTACATTGGGGTCATAAGCGAAATATTCTTTAACACCCATGCGACCATAGATAGCCGGTTTGTAATTATCACCCGCCAGAATGTCACTGCGCCTGGTGGAGTTAGAGCTTATTTCAAATAACACCGGTGGTGTGATCTTACTTCGCCCTATGTTCCAGCTAGTTAGCTTCTGCCTTTGTTGAGACGAAATCTCAATGCCTTTGAAAACACTAATATCGGGGGTAATTTTGTTTTGAGTGTTTCTAACTTTTTGATGATAAAGCTCAAGCTTGCCAGCTATATGCCATTTTTCCAACCTGAATAACCATTCCAGCAGTTCTACCAGGTATCTAATAAGCTGGAACTGGGCATTACTTTCACCCATTTCGTCTTCCTCAAGCAAGTATTCTTCAGGAAAAAACTCTAGATCGCTTTTTTGTAAGGCCATAAATCCTCTCCTTACTAAGTTTTAGAACCTTAGTGATTTCAGGATAATTATATCCTGAAGTCACTAGCTGAGGAAATCAGTCTTTCTCTAACCAATCCTCCACACTTGCTCCCAACTGGTTCAGGCCGTTTATCTGGGTGGTCAGGGGCGGCAAAGAATTAAGAAATAGCGACCCATAGCTTTTGCTAATCAGGCGGCTATCCAGCATTACAACAACCCCTTGCTCCGGTTGGCCGGTCAGTAAGCGCTCGAAAGCCTGGCGGAAGCGGAGAA
>JAYSYV010000161.1:0-7190 GCA_043727245.1 Chloroflexota bacterium
GTTCTTTTCTTTTTTTCGCAGTAAGTTCATGGGTTACAGCTTTAGAGAAAGTCCAGTCAGGGGTTGAGCGGTGAGTGGGACATTTTTTGATTGAATTAATACCCCAAAATTACCCATGCCAGCCGGGTTAATCAGGCGGTGCAAGGCTTCCCGTTCGGCTAACTTTTGCTTGGTAGTCATACCGGGCGGGCGGATGTAAGGGTCGGATAGGGCGGCCAGTTTCTCGCCCAGGCCCAACCCGGCCAGAAAAAAAGCCTGGTTTGTTAAACCTAGGTTGTGTAAACCGGCAACCTGACCCTGCAACATCAGGCTGGTAAAATCCACATGGGCCGTAATGTCCTGCATACCCACATTCTGGTAAGGGTCGGTATGGACCGTGTGGGCGGTGTAGCATTGGAGCGTACCCGACCGCCGCAAAGGATGGTAACGCCGGTCGGCAGCATAACCGTAATCAATGGTCAGCAGGTAGCCCCGGCCCAGGCAGCGAGCCACCACATCCAGCCAATCAACCGCGCCCAGGTTTACTTCGGTCCGATAGGCTATCCCGTACTGGCTCAAATCAAGGCCCAACCGCTCGAAATAGGCCGTCAGGGCAGAAGTTGAAAGCGGCCCGACCGTTTCGGTAAATTCGTTGGAAACCGGGTCAAGCCCGACATAAATCTCCTGCAAGCCGGTGGGTTCGACTGTCACCAGGTGGACCGGGAAAGCGTCCAACAGTTCGTTAGACAGAATTACCCCGTTGACCTCCCCGGCGGCAAAGTCGGCCAGGTCGCGCCAGTCAACTTTCGCGATTAGAGCTTCCCCGCCCGGAATAGCCGAAAGGCGGCGGCGCTGGGCCAGGCGGAGCGGCTCGCTGATTTCGATAATAGTGTAGCTTAAAGCAGACCACAACAGCGGTTCGTACTGTCGCAGGTAGCTCAAAATGTCCCCGGCCAGCAAACCCTGCCCGGCCCCACCTTCGACAATTTGAAACAAATCGGGGGAATGTAAATTCCGCCAGAACTCGATAATTTGCCGGGCAATCAACTGGCCGAAAACCGGTGTGAGATGCGGAGCGGTATAAAAGTCGCCGCGTACCCCGATTAAACCTCCCCGGTTAGTGTAATAACCTTCACCCGGATAATAAAGGGCCATTTCCATAAAGCGGGCAAATGTTATGCGCCCGTCTGGGGCTTCCCGGATGGCCTGGCATATGGCCTTTCTCAACAGCGGATTGTCACCGCCCATAGTAGATGCTATCATTGTAAGCCAGATTTTACTCTAAAAGGGTCTATCGGGGCAAGACTCATGACTGGTGTTAATTTACAAACAATCAATAAATCCCAAACAAATTCGCGGCCAGGGTGGAGTACAATATAAGAGGGTTCTGTTAGCTATAGCGGTTAAAATATAATTTCACTAATTTCACTTTCTTAGAAGCACAGGCAAAGATGGGTTTTCGTAGCAGACTTATAATTTCATTCGCGGCGGTTATTTTAGTTACTTTAATCCTGGCCCTGATTTTCTTTTCCTACGTGGTAGGCCGGATTCAGGATGATGCCAGCACTAAAGCGGCCAGCCGTTTGCAGAATGTTACCATCCAGGTCAGCAATGATATTGTACAGGAAAGCGCCCTGAGCAACTCTTTCGACCAGATTCAGTTTGTATTAGAACGTTATGCCTCGCTGTTGAACGTGCGCCTGTTGCTGGTGGATAGCACCGGACGGGTCAGGGCGGATAGCCAGACCAGCCCATCCGAAACCATGAAGGGCGAAGCCATCAAGAATTATGAGCTGACCCCACGAAACAATAAAGCCTATCCCCATACCGCACCCATCAAGGCAGTCCAATGGTTTTATTTCACCCGGCCCGGCCCGACTTTTAGAATTACCAGCGCCAGCAGCCCGACGGTACGAGTGAGCTATACTCCTCTGGATGTCCAGGACCAGAGTGTAGGTAGTATCTTGCAAACTGACCTGTGGCTGGCCGTACCTCAATCTGAAATCAGCGCAGATTGGCGCGATGTTGCCAAAGGCTTACTGGCGGCAGCCGGGTTGGCCTTGCTGCTGGCGGTCGGGTTGGCCTTTTTAATCGCCCGTGGAATAGCCCGGCCTTTGCTGAGAATGACCAGGGCCAGCGCCGAGATTGCCCAGGGCAACTATACCCAGCAACTTCCCATTGAAGGCTGGGGCGAAATGGCCCGCCTCGCCACCAGCTTTAACCGCATGAGCCGCGAAGTAGACCGTTCCCAACGCACTATGCGCGATTTTGTGGCAAATGTCTCGCACGAATTAAAAACCCCTCTAACCAGCATCCAGGGCTATTCGCAAGCCATCCTGGAAGGGGTAGCCGACGACCCGCCCGCCATCGAACATTCGGCCTCGGTAATTTACCAGGAAGCGGCCCGCATGCGCCGCCTGGTGGATGAATTATTGGATTTGAGCCGGGTGGAATCCGGCCAGGTCGAATTGGTCCGGCGCGAAGTAGACCTGCTGCAGGTGCTTAACCGGGTAATAGTCCGGCTGGAACCCCAGGCCACCGATAAAGGTTTGCAAATCCAGGCCCATCTGGACCAAAATCAGCCTTTGCTGGTGGCCGGAGATAGCGACCGGCTGGAACAGGTCTTCACCAACATCCTGGATAACGCCGTTAAATACAGCCTGCCGGATGCCCTGGTCAGTCTGCTGGTAGATTACAATCCCGGTCCCGGCGAAATTCTTTCCGGCAACGGTCGCGCCTCTAAAGGCACTAACCCCGGCGCGGTCAGAGTCACGATTTCCAACCTGGGTTCGCTCATCCCGGAAGAGCTGCTGCCCCGGATTTTCGAACGCTTTTACAAGCTGGACCCTTCCCGCAAACACAAGGGCGAAAGTACCGGCCTGGGCCTGGCAATTACCAAAGAACTGGTCGAAGCTCACGGTGGAACGATAAACGTTACCAGCCAACCGGCGGGACAGCCGGGCGAAGGTCTGACCACTTTTACTATCATTCTCCCGGCTATCTCAACCAGGGGGCCGGAAATAAGCCCGGCCAACAGCCGCACCCTGAGCCATTCTTAAATGTTGAGGTTAATCAAAAAGAGGACGATTCAGGAAATGACGGCTGCAGCCACCGGGCCGAGCGGTTCGTAATACAGTCCCAGGTTATCGAGATGGGTGACGGCCAGGCCACAATGATAGCAATATGTCTGGATGGTTCGCGAGAAAAGAATAACCTTCTCGCCGCAATTCTCGCACTCGAGTACATGCTCTTTGGGACCGTATACGGTGGTGGAAGCGGGGTTTTCAGAGGACATTATGGGTCCAATCTAATTTAAGTCTGGTTGAAGAATAACACGCCAAAGGCTTTCACACTTTCTACTAACTTCATTATAAGTTGCCCGGTGGTCTTGTCAAGGAAGCCCGGCGTGTATGGTATAATTTGGGTCTTATGTATTGCCAAAGGCTAACTTTAAAAGACTTCCGAAATTACCGGCGGCTGGATTTAAGCCTCTCTCCCGGCCTGACTATTTTTCAGGGCCAGAACGCCAGCGGCAAGACGACGCTGTTGGAAGGGCTTTACCTGCTGGCAACCACCAAATCGCCCCGCGCCGGTTCGGATCAGGAACTGGTCAGCTTTGAAGCGGAGGCGGAATTTGGCGCACCGGCTTTTGCCCGCCTGGCCGGGAAAGTTGACCGCCATGATGGTGAGATTGAGGCCGAAATCCTGATTTTGCGCGACCAGCCCCCCGGCGCGGAAGCCTCGCAGGGTGGGACCGCCCGCAAGCGCATTAAGGTCAACGGGGCCGCCCGCCGCAGTATAGACCTTATCGGCAAAATTAACGTGGTCCTTTTCTCGCCGGAAGACCTCGACCTGGTAATCGGGTCGCCTTCCTTGCGCCGCCGCTACCTGGATTCCACTCTCTCACAAATTGACCACCGCTACCTGCGCCACTGGCAGGATTATGCTAAAGTCGTGGCCCAGCGCAATGGTTTTCTGCGGAATGTGCGCGAACGACAGGGCCGGGGCCGCTCGACTGGTCGGGACGAAATGACTATCTGGAACGAGGAACTGGTCAAAAACGGGGCGTACCTGATTAAACGGCGGCAGGAAGCCCTCCACAGCCTGAACGGTCTGGCGGCTGAAATGCATGCCCAGCTTACCGGGCTGGATTCTTCAATTATGCCCGAAGCAGCCAATGGCTTTGAATTGGTCTATCAGCCCAGTTTCGATTTGCAGGGAGCCACCGACGAAGCGGCTATCACAGCCCGCTTTGAAGCCCGACTGAACGAAGTACGCCCGCAAGAACTCCAACGCGGCGTATCGCTGGTCGGACCGCACCGGGACGATTTCGCTTTTAGGGTGGAAGATGCCAATATCGCCACTTACGGGTCGCGCGGCCAGCAACGTACTGCCGTGTTAGCCCTCAAACTGGCCGAAGTGGGCTGGATGCAAGCTCAAACCGGCGACCGGCCCATTCTTCTGCTGGATGATATTCTTTCGGAACTGGACGCTCACCGGCGGCAGTACGTGCTGGATACGGTGCAAGCTCGCGCCGACCAGATTTTGATAACTACCACCGACCTGGCTTTCTTTGGGGACCAGGACATTTTGCGGGACTTAGCCACGCTTTATTTAGTCGAAGGCAGCACCGTTAAGCGGGTTTAGCCTAACTATAAATAGTTTCCATATTTTTCCTATTGCGTCAGAAACAATAGAAAAACTGGCCCTGCCTCAAGGGTTCCCCAGTTAATTTAAAAGCGAAAACTTTATCATTCCGAGCCTCGTAGCATTGCCGAGTCCCTGGATAACCTTACTCAAACTTAAAATGATTCAGGTATAAAGCTATTCAGAACTGTCGCACGGCTGGATTACGCTGAGCAGGTAAATTGTTTTAACCTGAAAATCTCGGTGATTGCGAGGAAACTATGAAAGCAACCTCCTATGATGAAATCAACACTCTGCTTGACGACCTCCTAACCCGAATGCAGGGGATTCTAGGCGGGAAACTGGTCGGATTATATCTTTACGGTTCGCTGGTCTGGGGCGATTTCGATTATGAAATCAGCGATATTGACTTATTGGCGGTTACAGTTACGGCTATTGATGAAGAATTTAACTCTCTGGAAAAGATGCACAATGACTTTGTACGAGATTATACAACCTGGAACGACCGTCTGGAAATTGCCTATCTTTCAGTCAAGGGGTTACAAACATTTAGAGTGGAAAGAAGCCCGATAGCGGTTATAAGTCCCGGCGAACCCTTTAATAAAAAGGTGGCGGGCTACGATTGGCTACTCAACTGGTACGTGGTGCAGGAAAAAGGGGTAACTCTTTACGGCCCGCCTTTCAAAACAATCATCGAGCCAATTTCAAAAGAGGAATACATTCAGGCGGTCCAGCATCAGGTCGAGGATTGGCGCGAATACGTAACTCATACCCGGCATTCCCGGCCCTACCAGGCTTATACCATCCTGACCATGTGCCGGGCGCTCCATTCCTTTAAAACCGGCCAACAGGTTTCAAAAAAACAGGCCGCTTTATGGGTGCTTGAACAATTACCGGACTGGTCCGGGCTTATCCAGAATGCCCTCAAGTGGCGCAAAGATTATAAAAATAAATACATAGACCATGAAGCCACTTACCCCGAAATCGTAAGATTCGTTAATTTTATTGCCGATTATATAAAAGCCGAAAACCGACTGGTGTTACCTGGAAAATAAACTCTAATCCAGGCGCTACCAGCCGGTTTTCAAATTAAACAACTAGGACTGTTTGTTACCGGCTTTTTTGTCTTCTTTCGGTTTCGGGGGTTTTTTCTTCTCCGGCTTTGGCCGGTCGCCTTTGAGCTGCATAGACATAGTGGTACTCCTTTCATCTGTGCTTATAGTTACCGGAAATCCGGTACTAGACCAATAAAAGATAAAATGCAATGGCCGCCGTGGCTCCGATGGCGGAACTGCTGAAATTCACCGCGTCATTGTTCATAAAGCGCCATCCGCGCCGGAAAGTGTTAGGCTGGCCCTGACGGTCGAATTTTTTCTCGGTTTCTTTGCCGCTTTGGGCCTGGCTATACATGGCCTGAACCGTCGCGCCCATCAAACTATCTGCCAGCGACCCCACCAACCCGGCCATAGTAGCCGCCGGTAACACCCACCAGAAACCGCTCCAGCCTGTACCCGGTTGCAGCCAGGTCCGGCCCAGCAGTAGTAGCCAGACGGTCAGCCCGATTGCCAGGCCGCCCAGGGTTGTCGCCAGCGTCCCCAGGAGTGTAATACCGCCACTGGTGCCGGGCGCTACTTTCCGACCGTTAGTAATCAGGCGCGGACTCTGGCGGCTTAAAACGCCTAGCTCGGTGGCCCAGGTATCGGCGTTGACGGTTGCCATAGCCCCGATGAACCCCGCGAAAAGCCACTGGCTGGCCGGGCTGAAAAAGTAGAGTGCGGCTAAAATCGCGCCTGCGCCACCATTTGCCAGAGCCTGGCCCAGGTCGCGGCGGCTGCCTTTTTCAAACTTCTCGGCAGCCAGGCTTTCTTTCTGCTTTTCCTTAAACCGGGATAAAAGCGTCCCGTAGACGAAGAAAGCAATTAAAGTCAGCCCCCAGGTCCAGCCGCCAAAGCCGAAAATTCCGGTCCCGGTGAGAATTGCGCCAATAACGCCGCTGCCGGAAAGAGCCTGCTTGCGATGGGCCACCGCCCCGATTAGAACGCTCAGGGCCAGCCCGGCCACCAGCCGCCAAATTTGCGGGTTCATAATACCTGAAATTGGAGAGAGATTAAGCAGGCTGGCCGAATTGGCAATTTACTTCCCAAACTTTCCCTTGCTTTACCTTTCTCCCGCCACTCTCTCGCGCTCCTGGAAAACCATTGGGTCAATATCCGGGAAAGGATTGTCCAGGTCGTTAAACTTACGGGCGGCTTCCAGCACTTCCGGGGCCAGGCCGTGTCCATCCGAACCAATCAGGCCATTCGCCAGGGTGTTAAACCGTTCGGTATGCTGCTCGAAGCGCAAAACCGCGTAATCTTTGGCCTGACCGGTGGTAATAAGGAAAGGCCAGTCGCTACTTTCCAGGAGCAAAAGTTCGCGGGCAGCCTGTTGCAATACGAATTGTTTATCCGGGTCGGGGTCGTTGCCATATTTTCCGACCAGGCTTTCCATGCGGCGTTCGGCGGCGTGAATCAGCTCCCAAATCCAGGCGTTTTCATCGTTCATCCAGACAAAGTGAGTACCCT
>JAYSYV010000162.1:0-2322 GCA_043727245.1 Chloroflexota bacterium
TGGTGGGCGTAACCGAAGCTACCCTCAACCCGGCTGAAAAAGAAGCCCTGGACATGCAGGGCTATTTAATCGTGCCGGGTCTGCTGGACAAAAAATGGCTTGAACAGTTGCGCTCGGCTTTCGAGCGGTTGCTCAAAGAACACGAAGAAGCCAACGGCAACCACGCCCGCCAGGCCACCGGAACCCGGCATGTAGACGGCCTCGGCTACCAGGGGGAGCTTTTCGAGCGGGTCTATACCCATCCGAAACTTTTAGCGGCGGTGCGGCATATCCTGGGTGACGCGTTCCGGTTTGGCGGAATACACGGGCGCGACCCCCTGCCGGGCTTCGGGCAGCAGGGACTTCATGCCGATGCTGTACCCTTGAAACCGCAAGACCCCTATCAGGTGGTAACTTCGCTGTGGGCGCTGGATGATTTTACCCTCCAAAACGGAGCCACCCGCCTGGTTCCGGGTACGCACCTGGAATGGGGTCTGCCGCCTAAAAATATGCGGCAACCGGGCTATGACCATCCAAAGCAAATCCGGGCGGTCGCTCCGGCTGGTTCGGCTATCATTTTCAACGGGCATCTCTGGCACAGCGGCACGCAGAACACCAGCAAAGGGCTGCGCCGGGCTTTGCAATGTATTTATCTCGCGCCCACCTTTCCGAATTTCTCGGCTATTTCAACCGAAATCCCGGAAGGCGTGTCACCGGCAGCCCGCTTTGTCATGGGCGGCTAGTCAGGACGCTTGAAAACAAAGAGTATGAAGGGGAAGCTGGCTAAGTGCAGATAAATCCGTTCAAGCTGGAACGCTTCTTTGATAAATACGAGTTCAAGGTAAAGTACGTCCTTTGCGGCTCGGATTGTGAGTCGTTGGCAGTCGAGGATTTACTGGCTTTGGAGCCGAACGCGACCGCCAGGCTCAATAAATTGTGGCTGGGCTATACCGAGTATCCGGGCAGCCCAACCCTGCGTGCGGCCATAAGCCAGCTTTATCAAAAGATTGAGCTGGACCAGATTGTGGTCCATACCGGGGCTGAAGAAGCGATTTATACCTTTATGAACGCGGTGCTGGAACCGGGCGACCACCTCATTGTCCATTTCCCCTGCTACCAGTCGCTCTCCGAGATAGCCGCCGCTAACGGCTGCGAAGTTACCCGCTGGACTACCTGCGAAGAAGATGGCTGGGAGCTTGACCTGGATTTCTTGCGAAAGAATATCCGGCCCAATACCAGGGCCATTGTGGTAAATTGCCCCCACAACCCGACCGGCTATTTGATGGATGCCGCCAAACAGCGCGAGTTAGTCGAAATAGCCCGCGAACATAACCTGCTGCTTTTTTCCGATGAAGTTTACCGCGAACTGGAATATGATACCGCCGACCGTCTGCCCGCTGCCTGCGACCTTTACGAAAATGCGGTGTCGTTGGGCGTGATGTCCAAGACTTACGGGCTGGCCGGATTGCGGATTGGCTGGGTCGCCTCGCGCAACCGGAGTATCCTGGAGCGTATAGTCGCTTACAAAGACTATCTTTCGATGTGCAACAGTGCGCCCAGCGAGTTTTTAGCCACCCTGGCCCTGCGTCATCGCGAAAGCCTGGTCGCCCGCAACCTGGAAATCATCGGGCAAAACCTGCCAATTTTAGATAGCTTTTTCGAGAGGCACAGCAGTATTTTTAACTGGTGGCGGCCTAAAGCGGGGACTATCGCTTTTCCTTCCCTGAAAACCGGCCAACCGGTCGAAGATTTTTGCCTGGACCTGGTGGACTGGACCGGAGTTTTACTGATACCCGGCTCGCTTTTTGATTACGGTAACCGCCACTTTCGGATTGGCTTCGCCCGGCGCGATATGCCCGAAGCCCTCGCCAGATTGGAAGACTACCTGGCAGCGCGGATTTAAGTGGGACATGATTTCTGCTCTTTTTCACTTAAAGGCTTTTGAGATTTTGGAGTAAATAATAATAATTAAAACAGGTAGCCTCGCTCAAGGTTCACCTTCCTTCGCATTTTGGCAGCTTACCGGAATATAAGGTTACTTTTATATGAGTTATAGGGACATATTTTTAGCCTGGCACTATACTACTATTAGAGAAATTGTTACCAACCCTATCGCCGCTCTCGAAGCCAAGTGGATTGCCTACGGGCTAGGATTGGCCGCCGTGGGGTTTGTTCTTTCATTGATAATCGGCAAACCACTTCTAAGCTGGTTAAAACTTAAAAAAATCGGCAAAAGTATTCGCAGCGATGGCCCGGATAGTCACATGGTAAAAAGCGGCACGCCGACTATGGGCGGCCTGATGATTATCAGCGCCATTCTGCTGGTGTGTGCGCTGGTAATTT
>JAYSYV010000163.1:0-2318 GCA_043727245.1 Chloroflexota bacterium
CCGGATGGCGTTCGTCGGGCTTTGCTAATCCAGCGCAATGAGGAACCTAACCGGGGAGGCTGGACTATTCCGGGCGGTTTTGTCGAATTTGACGAAACAGCCGATGTAGCAGTGGTGCGAGAAGTGGAGGAGGAAACCGGCCTCACAACTCGAAACCTGGGTCTGGCTGGCTACCGTAACCGGGCCGATATTGGCGACAACAGCAGCTATGTGGTTTTTTTGCTGGATGTTACCGGCGGAGAGTTGCACACCGAGCCGAACCCGGAGATTGCCCAGGTAGGCTTTTTCTCGCTTGAAGAAATGCAGGGAATGGAACGGCTGGCTCCCCTTTCTTACGAACTGGCCGTGGCTGCCCTGGAAGACCGCCTTGAGCTTTTCCACCCCCAGACCGTCCGGGGCTTTAACGGACGGCCTCCCTTTACCTTATATATCTAAAATAGGTCCCGGAATCAACTTTTTAAGAGGATGTGCCGGTTCCCGGACCAGGGTTTTATGCAATTATTATGAGCTTTAATGTAGCTATCGTTGGACCTGGCGACCTGACCGGTCAGGAACTTTTACGGCTTGTACTCCAGCGTCACTTTCCCATTAACCGGTTGCAACTGATCGAAGGACCGGTCGCCTTTGCCAGCAGGAAGCCTATAATTTTCGGTGGGCGCGAACTGGAAGTCAAAGAAATTACCGTTCGGGCTTTTCGCGAGATGGATATTGTCTTTTTCTGCGGTAGCGCCGAGCTGGCTAACCAGTTTGCTACTCCGGCCAGCGAACTTGGCGCTCTGGTCATAGACCTGACGGGAGCCTTTCGGGGCGACGACAAGACTACGGGTATCATTCCTCAAATCAATGCCGCCGACCTGCAAACCCTGAAAAAGCGGCGCATCGTGGCTTCACCCAGTCCGGCGGTCATCCAGCTTTTGCTGCCACTCAACACTTTCCGGCAATGGACTTCCCTCAAACGCCTGATTGTCCACAGTTTTGAGCCGGTATCTGAAGGCGGTCAATCGGCTATGGAACTCTTTAGCGCCGAGGTCAAGCAGGTCATGGAAGGCAAAAATGTCGTGCCGCACGCCTTCTCACACCAGATTGCTTTCAACCTGCTACCCGAAACCGAAATTGCCCTCGATAGCGGTTTAACTCGCAGCGAATCGCGCATCATCAAGGAAGTACGCCGCATCTGGAAGCTGCCGGACCTGAATATAAGCGTGATGTGTATGCGAGTGCCGGTCTACATCGGTATGAGCCAGTCGGTGGTGGTAGATTTTGGCAAACGTTTGACCCCGGATGAAATAAGAGAAGTGCTAGGCGATACACCGGGCGTGCGCTTGTTGGACGACCCGACAATCAATCTCTACCCGCACCCCTGGCAGGCCGCTAACCAGGACGATGTTCTGGTGGGCCGAGTTCGCGAACTGGATGCCAACCACAACACGATTGCCATGTGGAGCGCTATGGACAACCTCCGGCGCGGCGCGGCCCTGAATGCCCTCAAGATTGCTGAAAGCGCTGTCGAGCAAAAGATAATCTAATAGAAAATGAACTGGGGGATTGCTACAGTCAAGTCAGCCTGATTTGACTGTAGCAATCCTGGAAGTAGCGGAGTTTAGTTTTGGGCCAGGGGCAGACCCAACAAACCGGACATATAATGAAGGTGTTCCTGGCCCTGGTAGCTCACCTGGTTTTCGAGGACGGCCCTGGCCAGGTTTACCAGCGCCCGGATTGCGCCGGGCGTATCCAGGTCGTCTTCCATGGCCGTGTAGAAAGGTTCTACCCAGGGCTGGCTGTCGGCCTGGCCCAGGGCTTCCGCCGCCAGAGCTTTGCGTAAAAGGTCGGCTTGCTGCTCGGCTCGGTCCAGACCTTCCTGGCTAAAATGCAAGGGCGTGCGGTAATGTTCCTGACCAAGCAGGTACAGGCGCAAGGCATCGGCTGAGTTTTTCTTGAGAGCGTCATTTATTAAAATCAGGTTGCCCAGAGATTTGCTCATTTTCTCGTTGCCCAGGTACAACATCGCCACGTGCATCCAGTAGCGCACTACCGGAGATTTGCCGCTATAGGTTTCGCTCTGGGCGATTTCGCTGCTGTGGTGAGGGAAAATCAGGTCGGCCCCGCCTCCGTGAATTTCAAACTGCTGGCCCAGGTTGTGGGTGCTGATGGCGCTGCACTCGATGTGCCAGCCGGGACGGCCCTCGCCCCAGGGACTTTCCCAGGACGGTTCATCGGTCTGAGCGGCCTGCCACAGGACAAAATCGAGGTCGCTTTCTTTGGCCGGGTTGCCGGGATGGTCGGCCAGGCTATCTTCGGCCCCGGCGCGGGCTTTCTCT
>JAYSYV010000164.1:0-2315 GCA_043727245.1 Chloroflexota bacterium
CCGGCCAAGTTCGACCTGGCCCGACGCCTGGGAGCCGACCACACTATTAACGCCCTGGAAACCGACCCGGTAAAAGCCATCAAGGGACTTACCAGTGGCGGGACCGATTACGCCTTTGAAGCAGTCGGCAACGCTAAAGTACTGGCTCAGGCTTACGAGGCCACCCAGCGTGGCGGCAAGACTGTCTGTATCGGTATGGCCCCGCCCAGCCAACAGCTATCTATCCAGGCTTCCAACCTGACCTATATGGAAAAGACTCTCATGGGGTCGTTTATGGGTTCGGCTGTACCACGCCGGGACATTCCGCGCCTGATAAATCTTTATATGAACGGCAAACTGCCCGTAGATGAACTGGTCAGCCAGTATTTGCCCCTGGAAGACATCAACGCCGGGTTTGACCGTTTGGCCGAGGGCGCGACCGTCCGCCAACTGATTAAATTTAAGAGCGACTAGTTTCTTCCAAATCTACTGCGCTGACATCAGAATGTTTGAGGGTGCGGGGAGCCTGGCGCTGAATAAGCAGTACCACGCCGCAAAGTGGGTCGGGGCAAATCACCCGGCTGTCGGTCTGCATCCAGTCATTGGGGTGCAAAGGACGCTGCTTGGCCGGTAGCAGAGGAATGGCCGACTGCAAGGCGTACAGGCAAAAACTTTGTCCTGCCGGGAAGGCCAGCTTGCCGCCTTTCAGTTCAAAATAATCACCGGTGGCGTGGTCGCAAGTGCAGCGGCCCTGAATTTCCTCGATACTGACCTTCAAATCGTAAAGTTCAAACGTGTCGTCCATTAATTGCCTCTTGAAAAGTGCAGGTTAATTTAACTCTCTGTAGCCTTTAAGCTCATTTTAACGGTTTTAGGTTACTTTATCGAATCGGTTAGTATTAACAAACTCTGGAAGCAGCGTTATAGTTAGCTTTAAGCAGCTCTGACTGGTAAAATAAGGCCGTTTTTAGTTGTTTCTAGAATTTAAAATTATTTACTCAATGAGAAGTATTAAAAAGGGAAGTATTTACAAATGGACCTCTTAGCACCAACCAATACCGATGCAACCGAAACACAAATTGCTCATTTATTCAGCCCACTCACTATCAGAGGCATTACTTTAAGAAACCGCATTTTGGTTTCTCCGATGTGTATGTACAGTTCGGAGGATGGCTTTGCCAACGACTGGCACTTGGTCCACCTGGGTTCCAGGGCGGTCGGAGGAGCCGGGTTAGTCTTTACCGAGGCGACCGCCGTGGAAGCGCGGGGCCGAATTTCGCCGCAAGACCTGGGCATCTGGGACGACCACCACATTGAAATGCTCGCCCGTATTGTCAGCTTTATCAAGGAACAGGGTTCCGTAGCCGGTATCCAACTGGCCCATGCCGGGCGCAAAGCCAGCGTGGGCCGCCCCTGGGATGGCGGCAAACTTGTGACCGAAGCCCAGGGTGGTTGGCCTTCTGAGGTAATTGGTCCCAGCCCGATTCCTTTCGATGCGGGTTATGCTACCCCTCACGAACTGACTGTCGCCGAAATTCATGAAGTCACCCAGGCTTTCGTAAAAGGGGCGCAACGGTCTATCCAGGCAGGTTTTGAAGTGTTGGAACTTCACGGCGCTCATGGTTATCTGCTTAACGAGTTTCTCTCGCCGGCCTCTAACCAGCGCAGCGATGAATATGGTGGGTCGCTGGAAAACCGGGCCAGATTTTTACTGGAAACCGTCCGGGGTATTCGTGAAGTAATTCCGGCTGAAATACCCCTGTTCGTCCGGCTCTCGGCAACCGACTGGCTGCCCGAAGACCAGCCTCGCTGGACCCTGGACGATAGCGTAGAGCTGGCGAAATTACTGGCCGAGGCCGGGGTAGACTTGATAGACTGCTCCAGTTCGGGCGTTTCGCCACTTCAGCAAATCAAGGTTGGCCCCGGTTATCAGGTTCCTTTTGCCGAACACATAAAACGTGATGCGCCCATCTTAACGGCGGCGGTCGGTTTGATTTATGAGCCGGAACAGGCCGACACAATTATTCGGAAAGGCCAGGCCGACCTGATTGCCATGGCTCGTGAGTTATTGCGCGACCCCTACTGGCCGCTCCATGCCGCCAAAAGCCTGGGTCACGATATTGAATGGCCCGACCAGTATGCACGAGCTAAACGATAGTAGTTTTTATGCTTAGAAACGAGCCTGAATTGAGCGACTTGCTAGAAACAAAATTGCCGGGAATGCTGGCCGGAGTGCTGCCGCCTACTTTCTACGAACAGCACACCCTGGAAGTCGCCCGG
Organism: Chloroflexota bacterium; assembly: GCA_043727245.1. Lineage (GTDB taxonomy): Bacteria > Chloroflexota > Chloroflexia > Chloroheliales > Chloroheliaceae > 54-19. The sequence goes on from JAYSYV010000164.1 coordinate 2,260, forward strand.
CAATTGCTGGGCAAAACCCTGGTTGTTGTGCCGGAAGGCAGCGCGAGCGAGGCTAC
>JAYSYV010000165.1:0-2310 GCA_043727245.1 Chloroflexota bacterium
GTGATAATTTCGCAAACTGTCATCCATAGCTACCATAGTTTTATCGCTCATAGCCTCGCGGTTAGGCGCGGCTAAACTCCACATCACCTGATTGCCTGAAAAGCCCTGCAAACCATGCGAAATTGCGTACTCCTGGGCCTGGCGGATACGGCTCTCCTGCCAGTTTGAACAGCCAAAATAGCGGATTTTTCCGGCCTGGACCTGCTCGTTGAGAGTATTTAAGATGTCACTGACAGGGCGGTCAGGGTCGTCACGGTGGAGCCAGTACAGGTCAATATAATCGGTCTGCAAATTTGCCAGGCTTTCGTCCAGGTCGCTGCTTATTTCTTCCGGGGATAGCCGGGGAATATGCATGGTAGGAATCCGGGGATGCGCTCCTTTTGTGCCGATAATAACTTCAGAGCGGTTGGCCCGACTTTTGACCCAATTACCAACTGTTTTCTCGCTCAAACCTTTACCGTTTGGCAACCATTCGCCGTAAACGAGAGCGGTATCCAGGAAGTTCCCGCCCCCATCGAGAAAGCGGTCCATTAACGAAAAAGAAGTAGCCTCATCCAAACTAACACCGAATGGTAACGCACCCAGGCAAATAACGGAGGGGTTTAGCTTTGTCCCCGGAATTTCTCTGTATTTCATCATAATCCATAAGAAACTAAGTTGAATAGTCGAAATAAAACGTGCTGGTACAACTCTATATAATTCGTACAAATAAAGCAAGTAGATTTCTAATTCAGATTTATCGAAAGGTAAAGGTAATAACTTTTGAAAATACATACCCATTAAACAAAACCCTTTCAGGCTGATATTAACTCAAATATCAAAATTAGTTTCCAAAACTAGCAAGCGTATATTATGAGTTTCTTTTGATATTAGATTATTTGAAAGTAATTGACAGATAATTAAAATGGTGCTATAACTGAATCAATTATTAGAATGTAGAATTTCAAATGGGTGAAGTCAGGGGTAAGTATGGCTCAAGAGGCCGTTTTCATAGGCCGGAATGTGAATGAACGCCGCCGCCAGTTAATTCAACTTCTCGAAGAACACCAGCAATTAACTGTACACGAAATAAGCGTGACTTTGAACGTGTCCGAGGTGACAGTCCGGCAGGATTTAATCGCCCTTGAGAAAGAAGGAGCGCTCCAACGAACCTGGGGTGGGGCGGCTTTGCCCTTACCAGGCCGCAAAGAAGGCACTTTTGCCTCGCGCCTGGAAGTTCAAAAGTTTGAGAAACAGGCCATCGCGGCGGCGGCGGTAGAGCTTATCGAAGACGGCGATACGCTGCTACTGGATGCCAGCACCACCGCTTTCGCGATTGCCAGGCGCATTAAAGACCTTAAAAAGGATTTGTATATTATTACCAACGGGCTATACGCAGCCCTGGAACTGGCTAATAATCCTACCTTGACTGTAGTCAGCCTGGGCGGGATAGTCCGGGGTGATACCGGGTCGCTAGTCGGTACGCTGGGTGAGGAAGTGCTGGCCCGGTTGTATGCCGGAAAGGGGTTCTTTTCGGCCCGTGGCCTGACCTTGCGGCAGGGTTTGAGCGAGAGCAACATCCAGGAGGCCCAGCTTAAAGCTTTAATGATTCAGCACAGCCAGCAGGTAATCGCGGTCGTGGACAGCACTAAATTGGGCCAGACTTCCTTTTCATCTTTTTGCCCGTTTGACCGGATTGACCGTTTGATTACCGCCGGGAACGGTGCTAAAGAGCGCAGTACGCCTTTTAGCGAAAACGGACTGCAAATCACTATTGTTTAAGTCCTTAACCTGGAATATTTAAAGGACAGCAATGCAAAGAATCGCTTTTCTAATGAAACTACAGGCCGGGCAGGAACTAGAATATGTACGCCGCCACGCCGAAATCTGGCCGGAGATGGTCGCTACCTTAAAGCAGGCCGGGATACGGAACTACAGTATCTTCCGAAACGGTTTACAACTAATCGGCTACCTGGAAGTCGAAGATTTCAAGTACATGACCAAATTTTTAGCCCACGACCCCACGGCGGCCCGCTGGGAAGAAACTATGCAGGATATTATAGAAAGAGAAGTGGACCCGGAACTTAATTTCCCGGCCCTGTTACCGCAGATGTTCCATCTGGACTGATAAGCTAACAAAGGAGTTTTGTTATATGCAAAAATTAAGAGAAACCGGCCATCAGGCTGGCTACGAAGTACTGGCTGATACGCTGGACGCGCAGGGTATTTCAATCGAGAAAATAAAAGACACTCTCAAAAACCAGAAAATTGAAACCGCCAGTTGGGCTTTCGCCAACAGCGGCACGCGTTTCAAGGCTTTCCCCCATCCCG
>JAYSYV010000166.1:0-2310 GCA_043727245.1 Chloroflexota bacterium
CCTTTCAAGCTTTCAAGGTTTTTGTCATCGAATACGTCTGAAACGAGGCCCATGCCCTTGCGGACATTCAGGTCTTTACCGTCCCAGATAGCCATCCCGGCGCTCTCTTGCCCCCGGTGTTGGAGAGCAAACAGGCCAAAATGGATTAAACGAGCTACAGGCCGCTGCGTGGTAATTACTCCGAAAACCCCACATTCGTCCTTTAGCTTGTCTTCTCGTTCGATATTATTCAAATCTACTCTACTTCCCTCGCCGCAATGTCCCGGCGAAATTGCAAGCCCTCAAACCGGATAACATTTTTGTCTAATATATTATACACTTGTTGCCTGGCATTTGCTATATTTTCTCCCAGTGCAATCAGGTTAAAGACCCTTCCTCCAGCCGTAACCACCGGCCCGTTATCCACAATTGCAGTCCCGGCGTGGAAAAGAAAGACCGAGCCTGTATTGTCAAAGTCTTCCAGGCCGCTGACGGGCAACCCCTTCTGGTAAGGTCCGGGATAGTCCGCCGAGGCCAGGACTACGCCCACACTGGCTCCCGGTTTCCATTGTATTTTGCCCAGTTCGGCCAGCTTGCCCAGGGCGGTGTATTCCAGAATCTCAAGCAAGTTTGAGGCCAGTCGGGGCATTAGCGACTGGGTTTCGGGGTCGCCAAAACGGCAATTGTACTCGACCACTTTTGGTCCCTGCGGCGTAATCATCAGCCCGGCGTAGACTATTCCCCGGTAATCAATCCCTTCGGTCAGCAGCCCGTTCAAAGTAGGCTGTAAAATCTCATCATTGATGCGCTGGCGCAATTCAGCGGTCATAAAGGTAGGCGGTGAATAAGCTCCCATGCCGCCGGTATTCGGTCCCAGGTCGCCGTCAAAGGCTCGTTTATAGTCGGAAGCCGGTTCGAGCGGGATAATCGTTTTTGAAATGGTGTCGCACAGGGCCAGGACCGAAACTTCCACGCCGGTCATAAATTCTTCAATTAGAATACATTGCCCCGCCTGTCCGAAAAGTTCACCGCTCAGGGCTTCCTGGGCAAACTGCCTGGCTTGGGCCAGGTCCGAGGTTACAAGAACCCCTTTCCCGGCGGCTAAACCATCGGCTTTTATAACATACGGCCCACTCTGTTTTTCGAGATAAGCCAGGGCGGGCGAAATTTCTTCAAAAGTGGCCTGGGCCGCCGTAGGGATGTTATGGCGCTGCATGAAGTTTTTAGCCCAGCTTTTACTGGCTTCCAACCTGGCTCCGAGCGCACCCGGCCCAAAGACGGCCAGCCCGGCATCGCGCAGGTGGTCGGCCAGTCCAGTCGCTAGCGGCACTTCCGGCCCTATTACCACCAAATCCGGCCTTTGTTCCAGGGCATACAGGGTTAAACTCTCTACGTTTTCGGCCCCAATCGCAAGGTTGCGAGCCTGGGGCAGCCTGGCAGTCCCGGCATTTCCGGGCGCAAAGCAAAGATTGACTCCTTCCGGGGAAAAACTCAAAGCCCAACCTATAGCGTGTTCCCGGCCACCTCCACCAATAATCAGTACATTTTTCAAGCCCGCTCTCCTATCAAAATTCTCTGGCAAGCCAGTTCGATGCCTTCCGGCAATAACCTATCCTCCATCGCGTGAATTCGCTCGGCCAGGCTGTCAAAGGTGTCGTCGGGTAGAATCGGTACTTCTTGCTTGAGCAAAATCGGCCCGGCATCCATCTGGTCGGTCACGTAATGGACCGTACAGCCTGTTGTATCCCCGCCCGCCGCCAGGGCTAATTCAATCGCGTTATTGCCCCGGAAGACCTCGATGACCCGTCCGTCCGAAAGAGTGACCTGCGAGTCAAAGGTTTCGGTCAGCAAGGCCGGATGAACATTGATTATGCGGCCTTTGAAGCGCTCAATAAAGGCCGGTGAGAGCAATAACCCCCATCCGGCCAGCACAATCAAATCTATGCGGTTTTCTTCCAGCACAAGGGCCAGGGCCAGGTCGTATTCCTCGCGGCTGTAGCCTTTGGCTTTCCATTCCGACCAGCGCCAGGGTCGGGCCGGTAAACCCTGCTCAATAGCCCAATCCAGCCCCGGCGACTTTTTCTTAAAGCTCAACACCAGGCTGATTTCGGCCCTGGAATCGGGCCGCTTGACCCCGGCTACAATCCCCGGCAAGCGGCTCCCGCCACCGATTAACACTCCTAACCTGATTTTTCCCGCTTGCCCCATTTTCCCCTTTAATTCGTTAAATGACCCTACATATCCCCTAACTGATAGAGTGCTAAAGCGGTCGCGATTGGTCCGGCGGTTTCGGCCCGCAGGATGCGTTTTCCCAGGCTGATAGTCTGCACC
>JAYSYV010000167.1:0-2308 GCA_043727245.1 Chloroflexota bacterium
TAGGAAGATTACGCGCCACGCTACGCAGCCCAGACCGTCCGGCTGAAGTGCTGATATTGTGCGCCGAGCCGGTAGGTAACACCCGGATTGATAATCTGACTACGGTTGCGGAACTGTTGAAAGCGGAGCGAGTTAACCCAGTTTACAACGCCCCGGCAGATGATAAAACTGAGCCTGAAAAAGCAGGAAGGCAAGATGATTCATTTTCCCTATATAACATGGGGAAAACACAACAAGTACCCCTACTACATGCTGTTAAACCAGATTTACCCGAAGCGCCGCCGAAATTTACCGTTTTTGTCCGGCAGTTAGCCCTGGCAAAGACAAAAACAGAGTTGGAGGAAATAAAGCGGCAGGCAGTGGCGTGTTTGCTGGATTTCCAGATGGCTAATTTTGAACCCGATTACCGTTACTGGTTTAACCGGGTAGAGAGTTAACCGGTTTGTAACAAGAGGTTTGTAAATGGCAGCACTAAACCGCACCAAATTGAACCAATATTGAACCGAATTACCGGATTAATAGCCCTAAATAGGTGCGTACAGGCTAGTGTTTAGTGAAATTTAGGCTCAAGTAGGCTTATAGAAAACCGAACTTACAGCAAGGCGTGACGACATTGGCAAACGTTAGTAACAAAACGTAACAAAACGACCAAAGTTCAAGAAAAGTTGAGGTAAGGGAAATGACACTATTCAACAGGTTGAAAAGATTAGAGGATGCCACCGCCAGCGTGGTTAAACCGCCGCTGACCGCGCAGGAGCGCCAGGAGTTGCATGCTTACCTGGCCGGGTTTATCGAGAGAGCCGGACCGCAGCCGCCTATATCCAATGATGAAATGCGAACCCGGCTGGCCGACTTTAAGCGGCGATTGCAGGTAAAGGCTTATCCTACCGGTAGACCGGCATAATCAAAGATAAAGGCTACAAATGGCAACCTCAGAACAAAAAGAAAACCTAACTTTACCGCAACAGAAGGCTATAACCTCACTATTAACTCATCGTGATGTTGCCAGCGCTGCAAAGGACTGCGGCGTTGCGGAAAGAACCCTTTACCGCTGGGTCCACGAAAACAAAGAGTTTCAAGCCGCACTGCGAAAAGCGGAAAATCAGATGCTATCCGGCATTACCCGCCGGTTAACTTTTCTGGGTAATGCCGCCCTGGATGTACTCGCCTTAATTATGGCCGATAAGGAAAAACCGGCCAGCTCCAGGGTAGCCGCTGCCAGGGCCATCCTGGATAACTTACTGAAAATAAAAGAGCTGGTAGATATGGAAAAGCGCATAGCCGCCCTGGAGGAAGCAAGCAGTGTCAATAAATAATATCGAGCGCCGGGTGGAAGCCCTGGAAAGCGAAGTTAGAAGGGTAAACGACTGCCCGGAGTGTAAAGACTTTAACATTTCGGCCTACTCCTGGAATTACCTTGTTAAATCGGATAAGCATATAAGAGAGATTGATATTCCAGAGTATCAATGTCTGACCTGCGGCAAGGTGCCGACCAGGACCGAAAAAGAGATGCAGGAAGATTACGGCAAGATGATTGTAGATTTCCACGCGGGGCGGCCAATATGGAGGCAAGACTAAAATGGCAAGTAATCTGGATAGCCGATTAGCCAGGTTAGAGAAGTTTTCACCCAGCCAAGATCAAATCTATGTGGTTTTCGTTGACCCGCCGGTGGGTGTCGCGATTGATAACGTGACGGTCTTTAAGACTGAGGCTGACCTTCCGGCCAATTACCGGAAGAAGCATGGAGATTTTGCAGTATTCAAGCAGTTTAGCCCGAATTGGGTTTAGTTTAGTAGTTAATAAAGGAGCAACAAAATGGAGGTATTTAACAATGTCCGATAACAACTCGACCGGGGCCGATTCGGCCCAGTCCTTTGATGAGATGGTAGCCGAGCTTAACAGCACCACCGCCCGCCTGGAGTTAGTCAATAACAAGCTTACCCAGGCTCAGACTGACTACCATATCAAAACTGAGAAATATTACTACCCGACCGACGAGGCCCGCGACCTTGCCCGTAAAGACCTGCTTCCTATCCTGGAACCGGTCGAGCAGGAGGCAGCCGGGTTGGCCGATGCCCTTGGCCTGAACGCCCGGCGCATACTGGAAGCAACCAGGAGCGAAGCGGCCAGCCTGACCGATGCTGAGATGGTTTCAGCCGCTGCCAGGCGGGAATTTGTTAAGGAAGATGTTGAACGGTTGGATTATGCCCGACTGCTTACCAGGGTTCAACAGGCCATTAATGAGGCTAGTAGAGTCGATCAATTTTTAATCCTTCGCTATGGCAAGATGAAACTGGCCCAGGCTGG
>JAYSYV010000168.1:0-2302 GCA_043727245.1 Chloroflexota bacterium
GGAATTTTTATTTATCCTTTCAGGATAGCATAAAGTTCCCTACCGACTCTTTTGGTTCCTATTATGGTCCAACGCCACTTTTGGCTCAATAATTAGTTACTTTTGCATTAACTTGACAATACCGTTTTACCTTATATGCGCGGTCACGCCGCTAGCTATGGTCAAAACTTTAGTGATTACCCAGGATGAGAGGCTCTATCTGGCTAAGGCGGTCACGCCGCTAGGACGGGATGGTACCTCTCTCACACCTTGGTGCTACTTGCTCTTCTATTATATAAGGACGGGGACCGGGTACTGGGTACTGGGTTAGCCCGGCCCTGTCTTTTTAGATTATTGTAAAAATAAATACTTTCTGTTAAAATAATTCCACTCCAGGTCCTCAGATTAATCGTGGCCTTACTATGCAAAACTAAATATTAAGGGTATTTGAATGTCTAATGAAGCGGATTTACCTACCAAATCGACCGATTCTAATCTTATTGCCAATCGTTACCAGCTTCAACAGCAACTCGGTAAAGGCACTTTTGGGGTCGTCTATCGCGCCGACGACCTTAAGTTTAACCCGCCTCGCGCGGTAGCTCTAAAATTATTGCATAGCAAGTTCCTCAATGAGGCCGAAGTCCGCGCCGATATTGAACACGAGGCTTCCGTACTCGCCCGCTTCAGCCATCCTAACATCTTGCGCGTTATCGATTTCGATATTTCCGAAACCCAGGCTTTTATCGTCACCGAACTGGCTGAAGGTGGTTCCCTGGCTCGCAAAATCCGCCCTGACGCTTCCCGCCCACCGGTCCGAATGGCTCTGGATGAGGTGGCCCGCTATCTTGAGCAAATCTGTGAAGCCATGGACGAAGCTCACACCGCCGGGCTGGTCCATCGCGACCTTAAACCGCTTAATATCCTGCTGGATAAACGGGGCCGCCCGGTAGTGGCCGATTTTGGGCTTGCCACAGCCCTGAGTACTTCCCAATCATCGGTGCTGGTGGATGCCTCGGCCAGTGGCACGCCGCCCTATATGGCCCCTGAACAGTGGTTGGGTCACGCCGGGAAGGCCAGTGACATTTACGCTCTCGGCGTTATAACCTACCAGCTAATTACCGGGCAGTTACCTTTCCAGGGGGACCAGAGTGCCCTGGCCTTCCAGCATCTCCAGGGACCAATCCCCAAACTGAGCGACTGGGCGCCTGATTTGCAATATCCGCCAGCTCTGGATGAGGTAATCGCGGGGGTGCTGGCTAAAGACCCCAGGCAACGCACCAAACCGGCTTTGGAATTTTATCGTCACTTTAAGGTAGTGCTGTGTACCGGGACTGCGACGGTCAGGCCGGTTAAAGAAGATGGGCTTCCACCGACCGTAAATATTCCCAGCCCGAATTACTTTGCGCCGACCCAAACACAGCAACCGGCCAGTACTCAATTGGCCTGGCAACAACCTAATGCGGCGGTTAATCCGACTTACCAACCGACCCAAAACGCCAGCCAGCCACCAAATATCGGTTTCGATTCAACTAAAATCGCCAATCAACCACTGCATGTGCAAGTCGGGTCGCCCTTCGATGTAACTCAAATCTCCGGCCAGCAACCTGCCGCTACGGCTTCCGATTCAACTAAAGTCGCCAGCCAGCCGCCTGGTAATTTTCAAGCTGGTCCAGCCTACCCTAAAAACCAGGGCGCCGGGCCATTCGCCAGCACTCAAGCGGCCCCAAGCTATGACTGGACCAAGGTTATCGGGCCAACCTCCTATGAGCCGCCAGTCCAACCGGTGGTAAACTTCAATGGCAATCAAGCCCAAACGGCCCCGGTTATTCGTTCAAAAAAGAATAATTTGCCGATTATAATCGGTGCGGTCGCCCTGGTCTTAGTAGCGGCTGTCGTAGGAGCAGTGGTACTACTCGGTCAAAGTGGCAGTAATTCTGCCAAACCAGGACCGGCGATTGCAACAGCATCGACACCGGCAGTTGCAACAGCATCGGCCACTACTTCAGCGGTGAGTTTATCTGCCCCGGTACTATTAAAAACCCTCACTGGCCACTCTAAAATTGTTACTTCGGTAGCCTTCAGCCCGGATAATAAAACTCTTGCCTCCGGCTCTTTGGATACAAATATTAAGCTATGGGATGTTTCTTCCGGCAAAGAACTCAAAACTTTACCAAGTAATAATAGTTTTGGCGAAGTTAATTCAGTGATGTTCAGCCCGGATGGCAAGACTCTCGCCGCCGGTTATAGGGATGTCCCCTTTAATTTGTGGGATGTAGCTTCTGGCAAAGATCCCAAAACTTTCTCTGCCAATAGCGATGGCGCT
>JAYSYV010000169.1:0-2302 GCA_043727245.1 Chloroflexota bacterium
GTAGCACTCTTGTTTTCGGTTGCCAACCGGATAACCTGCTCATACACATAAATATAATGCAGTTTTAGGGCTAAATTCCGGGCTATCTCACGACCGCCGTTGTCTTTCTCGGCGGTGATTATTACTGCCGTAAGGGTATTTGTCATCGCCCTCCCCTCACTTTCTAGGCTACCTCAAATGCAACTCTTTATTTTATCGAGCCTATGAACTAACTAACCTTTATACCCTTCCTGGTTCTGGTTGACCGGATATATTCAGGGCTTTTCAGAAAGTCAGGATTCCAGGCCATGGATTGTCAGGGGAAACGAAGCCGGTAAAAATTAGTGTGTATGCGGGTATATAAAGGGACAATTATTATTTTACCAGGCCGACAAGGTGATAGTTATATCTGGTTTACTGGCGCTTTGAACAAATTGACAGGGAAAAGGTTTACGAAACTGGCCGCTATTTACCTGGCGTTTACCTGCTTACACGGCTATTTCAACCTTTAACCATTAGACTGTGAGTATAAGGCCAGGAAATTATTCTGACTATAATAAGGAGGCCCGTAATGATGTACCGCAAGATAATGGTTCCGCTGGATGGTTCAACTCTGTCTGAAAAAGTTTTACCTTTCGTAATCAGACTGGCTAACCGGCTGGAATCCGAAGTTCTTTTATTACGGGTAGTTGAAACCCAAACCCTTCTGACAACCACTCCCCTTCATCGGCAGGAATCAATTCAAAAAGGGGAAGCTTACCTGCATCAAATTCGCCGGGTGATTACAGAACCCGGCTATTTACCCTATCTGAAACCGGACCAGGTTCAAACCCTTTGTGTCTATGGTTCACCGGTTGAGGAAATATGCCGGGCGGCCACTACCGAAAAAGTGGACATGAACATTATGACAACTCATGGGCGAAATGGTCTATCCAGGCTGGTAGCAGGCAGTGTAGCCAGTCGAGTTCTTCACGATGTAGCCTTGCCGGTAATGCTAATCCGGCCGGTCGAGCAAAAATACGGCCAGCTCCTACAGGAAACTCTTTATGGATTGGGAGAACCCAACACCACCTGCCTGGATGATAAAGACGGTCAAATACTGTTGGCTCTGGATGGCTCAGCCGAAGCGGCGGCGGCTATTGAACCGGCGATAGAGCTAGGCCGGAAGTTGGGTTCTACGCTTCACCTTCTGAATGTAATTGAACCAGCCATCCCGGTAGGTTACGGTGAAATGTACGGGTTAATCTATAACCAGGACCAGATAGACGGAACGGATTCCCAGAACGTCGCCCAGGCGCGTATCTATCTGGACAAAATCCAAAAGCAGGTGCAGGACAGCGGCCTGAAGTGTGTCAAAGTGATAAAGATGGGTAAACCTGCTCGTGAGATTCTGGATTACAGCCAGCTTATTGGAGCCCAGGCCATAATCATGACCAGTCATAAACGCAGTGAAATGGCCCATTTCTTCCTGGGCAGCGTGGCCCAGGCAGCGCTGCATGAGAGCCATCTGCCGGTCCTGATGGTGCCTACGGCCCTTTATTTGAAGGAAACAGTTACCTCGATAGCGGAACAACCAGTGCCGGTTGTTTCTCAATAAAGAATAAAGAAATCTCTTAGAAAGTGAGGATAGCACCATGACCCAGTCTCGCTTCGTGATTACTATTGCCCGCCAGGAAGGCAGCGGAGGGACTGAAATCGCCCGTGAGTTAGCCAGAATACTCAAGCTGACCTACTTTGACAAAGAGGCTCTACGGCTGGCTGCTGTACGTTTGGGATTTGCTGAAGAGGATCTGGCTCGCCTGGATGATAAAGGTACTCCAGAATTAAAAGTGTTGCGGCAAAGGGTGGCCCCACAGACCCCTGACTTTAAACTCAGCCAGGTCCTGGTGCCTGACCGGACCGAATCAGGAATTGGTTACAAGACCCCTACCCTTCTACCCCTAACTGCCGTCGAGACTTCCGCAACGAGGGAGCAGGCGGCTATTCAAGAGTCCCATCATATCGTGGAATGGCTGATAAAGGAGGTAGCCGAGCAGGGTCGGGCGGTCATTGTGGGCCGGGCCGCGAACCTGGTACTTAAAGATTGGCCGGGAGTAGTCAATATATTTATCCACGCTCCGCTTGACCAGCGCATCGAAAGGCTGGCCTACCAGCAACACCTTGACCACGAAGTTGCCAGGAAAATTATAACTGAAACTGATCAGAACCGGGCCGAGTACGTGCGGCAGTATTATGGGCCGGACTGGACTAATCCTGACCTGTACGACCTGGTAATCAACACAGCCAAATTGTCCTTACCGGTGGCGGCGGCCGCGATCAGCCA
>JAYSYV010000170.1:0-7125 GCA_043727245.1 Chloroflexota bacterium
GCGTGCAGGCAGAAGAAATATTTAAAGCGCGGTGTGACCCGTTGCAGCATGGCAATATCGGCCCCAGCCGAGAAGAACTTATCGCCTTTGCCCCGGATAACAATTACATGGGCTTCTTCGTCCATCCTGGCCCTGAGAATAGCTTCGTCCATAGCCCGGAACATCTCATAGGAATAAGTGTTGGCCGGGGCATTATTTAGTTCCAAAATTGCCAGACCGTTTTCCACCCGGTATTCCACCAGGGAGCCAGGGCCATTGGGGTCAACTAAAATTTCATTCTGGTTGCCATTTAGGGTTTCGGTAGCCATTAATTTTAACCTCCTGTACGGCAATGTACGCTGTACTAACTTTCAAGCCATAAAGGCCGAAAACTAAAGGGATTTGAACAATTGGTAGAATTTTATCAAAGTCTCATCTTGAAGTCAATAGTTTTTGAACATCCAGTCGAATTCTATAAAGAATAAACAAATCGGCCTATGTTAGCCTGGGCGATTGTACTTGCCTCGATATAGTAGCAATCACTTGTCTATTTTGGCCTGATGTTATAGTTAGTTATTGAACAACCAGTAGAATATAATTGCTGTAGTACTATCTCAATTACTTAAGTATCTTGTATCGTTTCAAAATTCTATCACGCGTTAGATTGTAGAGTGTTGAATAAATCTTTCCAGGCATCAGGTCAAAGAAGCAAGCTAAAACGAATAATTTTATCACGCCCTTGGGGTGTGAGCCGAGGTGAGGAATCCCCTGTTCGATGGACTTTGCCCCAAAATGAAAATCTAGCAGCCTGTCGAAGGAAGCCCGCCAGGGAATAAAACAGCCGCAAAATAGCCCTATTAAGCAGTTAAACCCCCTTGCCAGGGCTATTTGGTCCGCTTTGGTGGCCTGGGGGCAAAACTAGCCCAGCCCCAGTTTGTGCAGTCTTTTAATATTGTAAGCCCCACACCCCAAACTCCACTCTCCCAATACTAAATCCGCTCCCCGTAATGAAAAATTGTCTGAAGCCTAACTAATTAAACTATCCTCGGCCATTTCAGGAGCCTTTTCGAGCTGAAGTAATTGTAACAGCGTAGGTGAAATATTTGCCAGGATGCCTTCTTTCAGCTCGCTATGCCGGTAGGGCGAATCTTCCGGGACCACCAAAATACATTCGACAGGTGTAGTCGTATGCTCGGTGAAAGGGCCGCCGGTTGTCAGGTCTACCATAACCTCGGCGTTACCGTGGTCGGCGGTAATAATAACTGCTCCTTCCTTTGCCAGGATAGCTTCAACCACCTGCCGGACGCAATTATCCACCACTCCGCCACCCTGAATCGCCGCCTCAACAACCCCCGTATGGCCGACCATATCAAAGTTGGCATAGTTCACAATAATAAAGTCATACTGGTCCTGGTTGACGCGTTCCAGTAAAGCGGCGGTAACTTCCTCGGCGCTCATCTCCGGTTTCAAATCATAGGTAGCCACTTTGGGCGAGGAAATCAGCACCCGGTCTTCGTTAGGAAAAGGCTGTTCCCGGCCTCCGTTAAAGAAAAAGGTTACATGGGCGTATTTTTCGGTTTCGGCGATGTGAAGCTGGTGCAGCCCGGCATCGCTGACCACTTTTGCCAGCGGTGACGAAACATCAGTAGACGCGAAGGCCACCTGGACCGGTAAACCCTGCTGATATTCGGTCATGGTCGCGAAATAAAGGTTCTGCAACTGGTGGGGCCGCTCGAAACCGGCTGGTTTTCCGTCCGGTAGGGTAAAAGCCCCGAATTTGTCACCCGGAAGCACCAGGGCTTTGGTCAATTCGCGGGAGCGGTCGGAGCGAAAGTTGTAATAAATTACCGCATCGCCATCTTTAGCCGTAACGGTGGGTTGACCGTCCGGTCCAGTGATGACTGTAGGCAGTACGAATTCATCGGTAACACCCGTCGCATAACTTTCGGCTAGCGCCTGTCCGGTGGAAGGAGCCTTATTTCCCTCGCCCTGGGTGATTACCCGGTAAGCTTTCTCAACTCGGTCCCAACGGTTGTCACGGTCCATCGCGTAATAGCGCCCGGCGACCGTGGCGATTCTTCCGCCCCATACAGCCAGTTGTTTTTCCAGATCGGCAATGAATCCTTTACCGGAAGTAGGCGCAGTATCGCGGCCATCCATAAAAGCGTGTATGAAAACCCGGTCGCCGCTCAACCCGGCATCGTGAACCAGTTTCAGCAGGGCGTATAAGTGCCGGGAGTGGGCGTGAACCCCGCCCGTGCCGGTCAAGCCCATCAGGTGCAGGTTGCCGCCGGTCTTTTTAGCGTGGTCTATGGCCCCGACCAGGGCTGGATTCTGGAAGAAAGAGCCGTCCCGGATAGCCAGGTCAATCCGCACAAATTGCTGGTAAACGATAAACCCTGCTCCCAGGTTCATATGGCCCACTTCGCTATTGCCCATCTGTCCCTCCGGCAAGCCTACCGCTTCGCCGCTGGTCTTTAAGAAAGTATGAGGGTATTGTTGGAAATAACGCTCCAGATTAGGGCTGTGACCCTGGATAGCGTTACCCTGTGGTTCTTTACTGTAGCCCCAGCCATCCAGGACTATTAAAACTACCGGCTTTGGCCTGCTTGACATCCCGCGCTCCTTCTATTAGCAAAAGTTAAATAAGGTGTGATAAAGAAACAATAGCCCAAATATCGAGGCATTTTATTGAATAATGCATACTAATTCTTATCAGTCCTGGGGATATTAGGAAAACTATATTGGTAACCAGCAGATGGGGTAGGTACTTTTATAATTTGGTAATAACTTTCTGCAATACTACCCTAATTTCCCTTACAACTTGCTCGCTTGATTTCCCGTCTTCGATTAACTCAGAATCAATACCTTTAAGGTCCATTAATTTAGGAAGGTCATTTCCAGGGGGGTAAACTTCAATTTTATTTACATGCGTTTCATAAGGTCTATAGTTACCTTTTTTTGTTTTTTGTTTGCCGTAAACTTTTACATATTTACCTAAAGCATTTACGACTTGAGTAAAAAGTTCTTCAGGATAATAGCATTTAACTCTACCTTTGCCGATGGTTGGGTAAAGAATAAATATTTTATCACGATAATGTAAATTAATAAGTTCTAACCTACCAGTAACAGAACCGTATGAAACTCTATCAGGGCCAAGAATTGTTTCAATCTTTGGCTCTAATGGTGTGGTTAAATAAATATCTTCATTAGAGGTTGAATTAGAAATACGAATACTTTCAAATTTACTTCCAACCATTGAAGTTAATTGTGTAATGGATTGGTAAGCTTCAAAATCATATCCTACTGGTGGCTGCTCATGATAATAAATTTGCCTTATGCCACCGATTAACCTTTGAACAACCTCCCCAGGTATTTTTTCATCAACCAATTTCTTAGGGTTTGGTTCTGCTTGCAACCCTATTAAAGTAGGACTATTATGACTGAGTTCAAAAATTCTATAATTTAAATTATTTTCACTACCGGAAACAATTCTTTCCATTTCCCCTAAAGCCCTTTTAATGTTTTCCAACTCTTTTATGAAGTCTTCAAGCTGGACATCGCCATTGTCTTTAGCAAGACCTTCTATTTGAAACCGTATCTGGTTTGCTGTCATAATTCCCACCCTTATTAATTTCTATATTCCTCAATTGATTATAACATTGGGGATTTAAAATCTTCAGGTTTTATAGAAAGAGCCTATTAATTCTTAGCCAAATTTGTATTTAATGAACTAGGGTTTAAATACTTCCTTGGCTGATTAAGTATACTAGCTTCTGGAAAAATAATAAACAATGTATGTAAAACCGTAATTTTCAAAGCTTTTTCGAGTTATATCATATAATATCAAATATATGAGCCACTCGACCGGCCTATTAATAACTGCCTGGATTTACCCGGAATGTGAAAAGTTTAGCTTTATTGCGTAAGAGAGAAAGATACTGTACAATTACCTTAATCACTAACGTACAAGCTCACGCGGCTATGAGTATAGTTGTAAAGATTTATCAATATCCACTTCGGTTTCAACCACAGCTTGAACGGTGCGCTTGAGAAACCAGTTCTAGTAATAGTATTATGGGTAGAACGGGATGGCGCTATTTAAATTTAATCCGGCCAAGCAGCCGGTTGAAAGTAACCAGAATAATACGTTGAAACAAGCAACACGTAAGAAACAGGCCGGAGAAGTTTTCAGTCCGACACCTATTGCTAACCCGCAACCTACCATTCAGAGCTTTACTCCTTCCGCCAATGCCGCTAATCCGCACCTGCCCGAAATCCACCATTCCACCTGGCGACCTAACTGGCGGCGGCTGGGTAGCGTGGCGCTCTTTTCTTTCATATGCGTCACGGCGGTTAGTTTCATTTTCCTGTGGAGCTTCAATAATAATATAGTAGCCCGGCAGGAAGTCGGCCAGGTCGCCCTGGCGGAGTTGCGTGCGCCCAAGAGCCATAGCTATGTTAGCGCGGTCAAGACCAAAGAACTGGCCGATGCCGCCGCCAATAGCCCGGCTAACCGGGTTTTTAAACGGGATGCCTCTGTTGTTTCCCAACAACAAGAAAACCTCTCCCGGTTCTTAAATAACCTCACTAATGTTCGTTCTAACCTGAACGCTTTACAAAATCTCACTTCTTTAATGTCCGACTCCCAGGTTCAGGCCGCCAGTTTGACCACCAAAGACTTGACTAACATCCTCAATTTCCCGGATAGCACCTGGAACCAGATTGTCCAGGAAGCCAAGTCGGCCTATAGCGTTATTATGGTCCGCGACATCAACCAGGGTGACCTGCCAAACTTCGTCAACATCTTGCGTGATGCCATCTACGTACCCTATACCCTTTCCGCCGGGTTTGCGCAGTTGGACGAAGTTAACCGGGAACTGACTGTGAGTCTGGTCAAGCCTTTTATCAAGGTCAATATGGTCCTGGATGAAACGGCCACCCAGAAGAAACAGTCCGATGCGCGGTCCGGGGTCGGGTCGGCCACCGTAGATATTGTAAAAGGGACCGCTATTGTCCGGCAAGGCGATGTTCTAACGGCCCTCGACCTGGAAAAACTCAACGAACTGGGTCTTTTGACCAGTAGCTACAATATCAGCCAGGTGGTTGGCACAGTTGGCGTAACGGCTTTCCTGGTGCTGTTGCTGGTTTACTATACTACTCTGTTTACCGCGCAAATCTGGATTAGCCCGCGCTGGGTCGTTTTGCTGGGAGCGGCCCTGATTGTTTCTTCACTGGCAATGCGTATCCTGATTATAGATGCGGGCAAAGATAGTTACCGGGCCTATCTGCTGCCGTTGGCGGTCGTGGCAATGCTTTTCGCGGCCCTGATGGATATTCAACTGGCCCTGTTCCTGGGAGCGATTTTAGCCCTGTTTGCCGGGCTTGTCAGCGGCCAGCCAGAGCTTGTCGCAGTCTTCTTTGCAGGTAGCGCCATGGGGGCATTAACCATCCGAAAAGCCGAAAATACGGTGATCTTTGCCTATGCTGGATTAGCTGTGGCGCTCAGTCAGTTCCTGGTCGGTCTGACCGGTATTCTCCTTAACCGGTCGCTGGATACGGCTAATCTACCTCTTTTACTGGCCTTTAGCGCCCTCAACGGCCTGATTTCGGCCAGCCTGGCCTTTATGAGCTTTGCCGTCCTGGGCAAACTTTTCGGAGTCGCCACGGTCCTGCAATTGTTAGAACTGGCTCACCCCAACCAGCCTTTGCTGCGCCGCCTCATTCGGGAAGCCCCCGGAACCTATCACCACTCGGTAATGGTTAGCAACCTGGCCGAACAGGCCGCCGAACGCGTTTCCGACAACGCTTTGCTGGCCCGTGTGGGAGCTTACTATCACGATATTGGCAAGCTTTCTCGCCCGACCTACTTTATTGATAACCAGGCAGGTGGGGCTAATATTCACGATACTCTCGACCCCCGCGAAAGCGCCTGCCTTATTAAAGCGCATGTGTCGGATGGCGTAGTCCTGGCCCGCAAGCACAACTTGCCCCGCAAGGTCGTGGATATTATTCACCAGCATCACGGAACCTGCGCCATTTCTTTCTTCTACGATAAAGCCGTGAAGATGGGTCTGGACGTGAACCAAATAGATTTTCACTATCCTGGCCCCAAACCTCAGACTAAAGTGGCGGCTATCGTTATGCTGGCTGATGGTTGCGAGGCGGCGACCAGGGCCAATGTCCAGAGCGGAAGAATTTTAACCGGAACACGGGGAGCTGCTAACCTTGCCTCACCGACCGGAACCAAGCAGCTCACTATCCGCGATGTGGTTAATAAAATTATTGACGACCGGATTAAGGAAAGCCAGTTAAGCGAGTGCGACCTGACCCTGCGCGATATTGACGACATCCGGGATTTGTTTGTCGAAATCCTGACCGGGATGTATCATCCCCGGATTACCTATCCTGACAAAGACCCGGCTCCGGCCAACCAGCCCCAGCCCTCTCAAGCCGAAACTACCGTTGTGGCAACTAACGTTCGGGAAATCCCGGTTTCGCTGGTTAAAGTCGAGTATAGCAACGCGGGTAGCGGAGCGGCGGATGGCGGTTCAACCAGGCTGGCCGAGATTGTACCTTTCACGGCGCTTAGAATGCAAGATACTAATGTGGCAGAAGCTCGCAAATATGACCTATCCACCCGTAAAACGGATGAGCTTTCCACAAAAAGGCTAAACCCCAAAAGCGGCATCGGTGGGGCTGGTAAACGCATCAGCGACACTAAAGAATAAACTATTTGGTAATTAATAAGCCTCTCCTGGTAAATCAGGGGAGGTTCTTTTGTTTTATGATATATTTGGTCAAATGAAAATAAAATGGTTGAGAATACCCGGCCCAGTTGCAATAAAGGTCTGGAAAAGGTATGATAGATTGGTCTGAACGGCTCAAAGCTGGAGCCGTTTTTTAGTGCACTTCGACCAGCATGGCGGTTTGTGGACAGGGTAAAAGCCGGGGAAGCAGACTTGAGGATTGGTGTAGGTCAGCTAGATAAGCCTGGAATCGGGCAAAACCGGCGGGCCTCTAACTTAAGAGACTGGCAAATTGACGGCCTGACCCTCTTGTTTTTTGTGGCGTTGGCTATCTTCATGACCTGGCCGGTTACGCCCAATATTGACCATTCCCTGGAACAATGGGGCGATGCCCTGC
>JAYSYV010000171.1:0-2300 GCA_043727245.1 Chloroflexota bacterium
TTGTTTGTATATTGTTTGTATATTGTTTGTACATCATTTGTGCATCTAAACGTTATATTAACCCCTGGTCAGTAGCCCGGTCAGTTCTTACGGCTGCACCGGAATTAACCTGTAGGGGTCTTCCTCTAATTCCAGTCCAGCGTCTTTTATCAGGTGTCCCAGGAGTGTTTCCAGGTCGTCGTGGGCGTAAATAGCTGCGTCGGCCAATTCCTCATCATCCGGCAGAGTTTTATCTTCCGGGCAGTTTAGTGCGTCGTTTAAGATTTCCATTGCCTGACTCAAACAGTTCCAGGCCAGGTACAGTTTCTTTTTCTGTTCGGTAATCATTTAATTCAATTCTTTCTTGTTTGTATATCGTTTGTATATTACTTGTATGCCGTTTATATATCTACTTCGCCGTCGTTCAGGCAGGAGTCCTCAAAACATTCCCCGGTAGTTTTATCGCCATCGTCATCGAAGACCATCCCGCTTTGCCGGGGCTGGACCGCGAACTCTTTAAGCGGTATGAGTTTCGGGTGGACGAAGACGGTGTAGCCGGGCCGCTTGTGCCTGATGGCCTCGTCCACCTCGATTGCATCGGCTAAATCCTTCCCACCGGCTGCTACTAGGTCGTGCCAGGTTTTAGGCCCGTGAAAGGGACACTGGACGCAGCTTGATTTAGGCGGCAGCCCTGCCGGGCCGAACCACTCTAAAAGCTTATTTATGCAGTCCTGCCGGGTAAGTTTTAATTCGATCAGGGGGTGGCGTGAGGTTATATATCTGACGCTTGAGTTCTTGGCTCTGTACCACTCGTCGTAGCTGATGCCCAACCACTGCTCGATCCGGTTGTCCTTGCGGCCTGAGTGGACTTCCGGGGAAACCAAAATCTCGTTCAAACGCTTTCTTATCGGCCTGATTTTCCAGCGTTCGGTACAGGCCCGGTTTAATTTCCCACCTTCGCCGGTTTCGTTATCTTTGGTATAAGCTGGCATGAAGGTGCTGGTATTACCCCGGTTCAGTACCAGCGAAGTGGCCGTTCGTTCGGTGACTGTTTCGACTTTAATGCCCCGGTCGGTCAGGTAGCCGGTCCACTTTTTAGCAAAGGCGTAAGTCTCTTCATGCTCGAACGTCGTATCGGCATGAAAAGCGTAGTCGAGCTGCTCTAAACCGTATTCGCCCCTGGCGCTCGCAGCCGCCAGGAACCAGCTTTGCACTCCCCAGCCCAGCGAGAGGGTGCGGAGCCGGACCAGGCCGTTCCCGGCTCTGGCGCGTACTTCGGGCGGTCTGACACTTGACTTTAATTTAAGTTCTTCCAGACGTTCTCTTAGAGGGGCTTTCTTTTTTACAATTTCCTGGGGTTCGGTCCTGACTAAAACTAATTCTTCTGTATCCAATTATTTTCCTACTTCCACATGGTCTGGTCTGGGACCGGCAGCTTATCCTCCGGGTCGGTTAGCCGGATATGAAACGGGTTGTACCAGAGGATTACTTCCCCGGTCCTGCCGTAACGGGATTTTTCTATCGTGATGCTGGCAAGCCCCTGCTTATCTATAATCGGCGCTTGGCTGGTTGCCAGTTCGTTTTTGTAGGCCCAGATGTTCGGGCTATCGTATTCGTACTGGCTTGATGCGTTAATTTTACCGTCCCGGTTTTCCCTAACAACCATCATTGTGTGCATATTGTAGAGTTGGGTCAGGTCTTTTATGCCCTGGCTTATTTTCTCGTGGCGCAGTAAATCCGTTTCGGCTGGCTCCTTTAGTAGCTGGGCGTAATCCACCAGCATGAAGTCCACCTGGCCGTGTATCTGCTGGATATGGTCGAGAGCGCGTTCGACCGAAGCAAGGGTCGTCCGGGGATCGTCAATGACATAAGCTTTGGTCTGGCTGAAGCGGTTTATCTCCCCGAAGACCTGTTTTTGCCACAGGTCGAAATCGCCCACTTCCATCTTGGAACTGCTGATGCCGGTTTCCTGCTGGACACACCGGGCCAGTAGTCGTCGTCGGGGCATTTCAAGACTGACGGCTAAAGTGACGTACCCGGCATCGGCCAGTTTCTTCCAGAGCAGTTGGCCGATCTGGGTTTTACCGATACCGGTCGCGCCTTTTAGAATAGTCACTTCCGGCTTCCGCATACCCCCGTCCGTCGCTTTATTCATGGCTTTCCAGGGGAAGGGCATTACGGCGTTCTTGCCTTTGTCGGCAAGCCTGTCCGTGTAGAAGTCCAGGGCTTCTTTTGCCAGGGCTACCGGCCCTGTGACCTCTGTAGGGGCGGCAGCGTTCTTGACCTTGTTAATTCCTGCCTGGGCGCTATTCAAGGCGCTG